>JAEWVY010000051.1 GCA_023396625.1 Pseudomonadota bacterium
CGCCAGCACATGACAGACAATGTGGTCCGGGTCGTTCTCCAGCTCAACGGCAAGCAGTACGCCGCCGAGCTGAAGACGGCCGATCAGCAGCACCAGGCCTGGGCCGGCAGCGTAGTTTCGTCCACGCAGCGGGCCGAGGCCGCCATGCAGCGGCTGGATGCCACCACCACGCGCGCCCAGGCCGGCGTTGCGGCGGCCAACGAGGCCGGGACCGCCGCATCGGTGCGCCAGGCCGCCGCATTCACCCAGGCGTCCGGCTCCATGCAGGTGTCGGCCGCGCAGACCCAGGCCGCGCTGCGCATGCTGCCCGCGCAGTTCACGGACATCACCACGTCCATCGCCAGTGGCATGCCGGCCTGGCAGGTGGCCATCCAGCAGGGCGGCCAGATCAAGGACAGCTTCGGCGGCATGGGCGCCGCCGCCAAGGCCCTGGCTGGCTACACGATGGGCCTGATCAACCCGCTGACCCTGGTGGCCGGCGCCACGCTGGCGCTGGGTGTGGCGTACTACCAGGGCTCGCAGGAGGGAGACCGCTTCCTCGAAGCGACCACGGTGACCGGCAACGCCGCTGGCGTGACGACCGGGCAGTTGCAGATGATGGCCGGGGCCGTGTCTGCCATCGTGGGCAGCCAGAGCCAGGCCGCCGCCGGCCTGGCGCAGATGGCCACTACCGGCGAGGTCGCCGCCCGCAACCTGGAAGCGTTCACGGCCACCGCTGTGCGCATGGAGCGCACCTTGGGGGTGGAGGTGGGCAAGACCGTCCAGACCTTCGAGGAACTGGGACGCAAGCCCGTGGAGGCGTCGCTCAAACTGAACGACCAGTACGGCACGGGCTGGCCTTTGTTCCTCAGGGCCGCATGGTATTTCCGTTCCTGACGGTGGAGCAGAACATCCTCTCCGGCGCTGAGCACTCGGGGCATCGGAAGGTCCCCGAGTACAACCGCGTTGCTATCCACGGTTTCAACTCCAACACCCGGTCTGAGGTGAGCTACTATCGCCTGCTCGATTGGGAGGACACGCTAGACAGCAGTGTCAGTGAGCGTCTGGCATCGGTCACCGCCCGTCACTCCACACGCCTGGGCGCCGCGCTGCGTCAAGCCACTGTTCATCTAAAGGCACAACCCAGACGTCATCGAGGGCTTCTGGTGGTCACAGATGGCGCACCCTCGGATATCGACGTTTTCGACCCAGACTACTTGGTCGAGGATGCCCGCATGGCAGTTCAGCAAGCCAACCGAGCAGGTATCCGGACCTTCTGCTTGGCGGTTGACCCTGCAGCAGACAGATATGTGCGTCGCATTTTTGGCTGGCGCGACCACGGTATTGCCGCAGACGCGAGTCAGCTTCCAGTACAGTTACACCGTGCTTTTGTGAGGCTGGCAGCTGGATGAATAGCCACACCCCTTATCCGCACAACCTGATGCTCATCGGTTCCGTCATGCCTATCAACACTCTTGCTCTCTTCCGCACCGCGGCCCCTAGAAGAATACAGGTGTGTCATGGTTGACCGTGACCCTGTGCGCGTCGGCATCCTGTTTTCTCATACTGGTGTCACCTCCACCATAGGCTTGTCGCAGCTTCACGGCGCCCTACTGGCAATCGACGAAATCAACGAGGCCGGGGGCATCAACGGTCGCGAACTCGTACCAGTGCAATATGACGCTCAATCGAATCCGCAACGCTATGCCCAGCTGGCAGAACAGCTCCCGCCACAGCGAGAACCAAGACCAGTCCAACAAGACCCGCCAACCCCCTCATCTCGAACCTTTCGCGACCCCTCAAATCCCGTCTGATCGGGAGGGCATGGTCACCATGCCAAGACGCTCCATCCACTGGGCAAGCGCTCGCTCATTTTCCCCGCCCGTGCAATATCTTTGGAACATTGAGGCATGGGACTCCGGCCGATGCTGATTAATTTTCAGCTTGCACTCAAGGCGGATCACCTTCAGCTCGAACGCCACCACAGCACCAAGCAGGCGATTCGCAAAATCAGCGTCCAGTCCTCGCCATTGCGCTGCATAAGCCGGTTCATGATCTGCGATCAATTGCTTGAGCAGCGCATCCTTGGCATGAGCTGAGTCAATCAGCGTGGCCTCTATCGAGCAATGAACCGCCAGATAGTTCCAGGTCGGCACGCGAGCCAGATCGGGATAGACCTGCGGAGACAGGTAGGCATGCGGACCAAGGAACGTGACCAACGCCTTGGGGCGCGCCTTCAGATAGCGCCAATGCGGATTCGACCGCGCGCAGTGCCCCTGCAACACAAGGTCGGTTCCACGTTGTTCCAGATGCAGTGGCAAATGAGAGACAAATGGGAACCCATCATCATCAAGTCCAATCAGACTCGCGAAAGGGTGCTCACGCATCAATTGAATCGCTTGCGATGAGTCTTGGGCGGAAAATTTTGGCTGCAGGTACATTGAAGGTGCGTTTTCAGTGCAATCGGTCCATGCTATCAGCACAAGGTTTTCCGTCACGGTCCCTGGCACTCACGCGACAACCAGCCGATGACCTCGGTGATGCCTCTTCGCTTGGCCTTGCGCGATAACTGCCTATGACAGATCTATTTGCATTCGCCAAGTAGCGCAACGACCTCTTCATCAGTCACCTGATTGAAATCAACGTAATACTGTCCAACTGCCTGAAAATCATCCGGCGCCGTCAGGCACACAATTTCATCCGCCCACGCCCGTACCTTCTCCACCGCGTCCGGCGACGCCACTGGAATTGCGCAGACCAGCCTTTCCGGTCCACGCGCACGGACAGCGTGCAACGCAGCGATCATCGTCGCCCCTGTAGCAAGTCCGTCATCGACCACGATGACGATACGTCCAGCAGGATTCAGACTGGCGCGATGGGGGGTATACATCGCACGCCTGCGCCGCAAGACCTCCAGTTGGGCTCTGCGTTCATTCTCGAAATGCGCTAGCGTCCCGGCATCGCCCTCGGCCCAAGGGTTGCGATAGACCCAACCACTTTCGTCCACGGCACCCAGCGCAAATTCGGGGCCATGCAGCGCCCCGATCTTTCGCACCATCACCACATCGAAATCGCCATCGAGATCATTGGCCAACGCCTTGCCCATGGGAACGGCACCACGCGGAATCGCCAGAATCAGCGGCCTACGCCCCTTGTAAGGTTCAAGGGCTTGCGCCAATCGATGGCCTGCATCAACCCGATTGCGAAATAGCATGGCTGAAACCTCCAATCTGCCACATATGCAGGACACGACGTGGGCTCAGGCTGTATTCTGAACTCCCTACTTCATCATGGGCAAGGCGCCAAGATCCGCATGATTACCCCCCCCGCAGTAAAAAGCAGCACATGCCTCCATTTCGCTCCCAGCGCGCCCCTGAAACGAAACAAGGACCCGAAGGTCCTTGTTTTTAGTGGCATTTTTTGGGGTGGCTGATGGGACTCGAACCCACGACGACCAGAATCACAATCTGGGACTCTACCAACTGAGCTACAGCCACCGCAAGCTGCGCATTATAGCCGGGTGACTCAAGTCACTCCGGGCCCTACTGGACCAGTTGGTTTCTCCGAGGGCTTCGGTACCAGAATTTCAACCTTGAACAGACTCTTCAGGGCATTGCCATAGGCCTGCGCTTCTGCGGCACTCCACAATTGGTTGTACTGATCCAGGTTCTGCTGGCGTGCGGCTTCGAGGACGGTTCCACGCGGCTCAACTTTGTTCACTTTGACCACCGCATACCCTTGAATACCTAGATCCACACCAACAAATCCCGGAATGTTCGCCCGGTCAGCCCGCATGACGGCATCAATCACAGCTGGCGGAAAGGCCTGGGTCTGGTCGCGGCCCACGACCACAGCCTCAGGAAGCATCGAACGCCCCGGTTCCTGCTTCCATGCAGCCAACTTGGCCTGCCCATCCTTGCGCGCCAAATCGGCAGCCAATTCTTCCACCACACTGGCACGTACGACACTCTCGACCTCAGAGAACGATCTGGTTCGCGTCGGCGTATACCGAGTCACACGGCCTGCCACCAATTGATTAGCCGCTGTCTCCACCGCTTCGGTGTTGCGCTTCTTCTCGACCGACTCAGGGGCAAAGATCGCAGCGAGAAATTTTGGGTTGGCCAACACGCCAGTTGCTCCCGGAGCTGGCATGCGAGTCAGGTTTGTCGCTGTTCGAATTTCCAGTTTCAACTGGTCAGCCACAGGTTTGAGACTGTCAGCCTGCTCATAGACCCCATTGGTGAACGTGTCCGCGATTTCGGCAAATTTCCTCTGCGCCTGCTGCTTCGTCAATTCCGACCGAAGTTGATCTTTCATCTCTTCATAGGTGCGAATTTTGGAAGCCTTGATGTCGGTCAGCAAAATGATGTGAAATCCAAACTCGCTTTCCACTACATCGCTGCTCTCCCCCTTTTTCAAGGCAAAAGCGGCGTCCTCAAAGGGCTTGACCATCGCGCCACGTCCGAAGAACCCCAGGTCGCCACCGGCTGCAGCAGACCCAGTGTCCTGCGAGGACTTGCGTGCCAATTCCGGAAACGAGCCCGGTGTTTTCCGTATTTCCGCCAGCAGCGTGTCAATCCGTGCGCGCGCCTTCTGGCGCTCTCCGGCATTGGCCGTCTTTGGCACCGAAATCAGGATATGGCTGGCTCGGCGTTCCTCGGGGGAAGAAAAACGGGACGCATTTTGTTCGTAGTACGCCTTGATCTCCTGTTCACCAAGGGTAATCGAGGCTTTGATCGATTCGGGATCCAGCACGACATATTCAATATCTGCCTGCTCCGGGGCTTGGAATTTTGCCTCGTTCTTCTTGTAGTAAGCCTGCAGTGCCGCATCATCCGGTGTCACTTTTCCTGAGTAATCCTGCGCGGAAAAGCGCGCGACCTGAATTTGTCTTCTCTCGAAGAAAGCCCCCAGTCCCACATCCGCCACGGCCTGTGGGGTGAATGCGCTTTGAGTTACCCCGGTCTGCACCTGGCGCAACGACAGGCGGGAGCGGGCTTGTGCCTCGAACCCTTCGGGAGTCATGCCCTGGGTCGCCAGAAGTTGACGGTAACGCTCCATATCCAACGTGCCATCGGACTTGCGCAAAGCTGCAATGGATGGATCCTGCTGGAGCTCGCGTGCAAGGCGTGTGTCACTGGTCATCAGTTTCAGCTTGTCAGCTGCGACTGCAAGCATACGTTCGCTCACAAGGCGTTCAAGCACTGCGTAACGGGCTTGTGGCGAATCAAGCAACTTGACATCGACCGAGGGCATGGACGCCTTCACCCGCTCGATCTCGCCTTTGTGCGCAGCATCCCAATCTGCCTGCGTCACATCCAGACCCGCCACGCGCGCTACTGTGGGCGAGTTTTGCCGAAACCTGTTGTAACCATCAAGCCCGAAAAGCACGAACGAGGGGACGATCAAAAGAAACAGCATGAACTGCATGATCTTCATGTGCTTCCGGACAAAATCAAACATGGACTAACCCTTGACATCAAAAACAGAAAAGGCGAACACGCTGTTCGCCTTTGCCTAGGTGGTGGGTGCTAACGGTCTCGAACCGCTGACCTACGCCTTGTAAGGGCGCCGCTCTACCAACTGAGCTAAGCACCCCACCTCAACCAATTTCAGTTCAGCGCATCTTTCAACGCCTTGCCAGGGCGGAATTTTGGAACTTTCGCTGCCTTGATTTTAATCGTCGCACCAGTCCTCGGGTTCCGCCCGGTACGGGCTGCACGCTTGCCAACGGCAAAGGTGCCAAACCCAACGAGAGAAACCGAACCGCCCTTTTTCAACGTGGTCTTCACGGCACCGACTATCGAGTCAAGTGCCCGAGTTGCCGCAGCCTTGGAGATGTCAGCATGCACTGCAATGTGGTCAATCAGTTCGGTTTTGTTCACAGGGATCCCCTCGTCTGTTAAAAGAATCTATCGAAATGTTCCACCGTCGCCCCACCCAACGCACGCCGCTTGAATGCAACGCGATCAGCAACCTAGCCTAAGGCGCCTTCGTCTCTGCTGAGATTAAAGCGACCCGCTCCGACAGTGTCAATATACATTGCCGGTCATCCGACCCAATAAGGCTTGCCATTCTAGACGCTTTGGCGGCTCGACCGGAGTCGAATCCTGAAATCGCTCTCTACGCGGTAAGACGCATTTGACTGGGCGGCAAGCCTATCCTTTTGCTTGCCGGATCACAAGGCTCACCCCCACAGCCGTCAACAAAATGCCAGCCAAAGTGACAAGCGTCACTGGTTCGTCGAACAAGGCCCACGCGATGAGTGCTGTAGCGGGAGGCACCAAATACATGAGGCTGGTGACAGATGCCGCCGGCGGGGGGGGGGGCGGGGGGGGGGGCGGGGGGGGGGGCGG
>JAEWVY010000083.1 GCA_023396625.1 Pseudomonadota bacterium
TCCTTGCGGCTCGTGCTGCAAGTTTTCTCCATCGTCTGGCTCGTGGGTTGCGCGGGCTGGGCCATCCAGGTCCTGTGGCGCCTGTGAGCCGATCCAACCGAGAGACTGACTGACCATGAGCAATACACAAAAGGAAATCGCCCGCCGCAGGTTCGACGTGGTGATCGTCGGCGCCGGTGGCTCCGGCATGCGCGCCTCGCTGCAGCTGGCCCGCGCCGGCCTGAACGTCGCCGTACTGTCCAAGGTGTTCCCCACCCGCTCGCACACGGTGGCCGCGCAAGGCGGCATCGGTGCCTCGCTGGGCAACATGTCCGAGGACAACTGGCACTACCACTTCTACGACACCATCAAGGGCTCGGACTGGTTGGGCGACCAGGACGCCATCGAGTTCATGTGCCGCGAGGCGCCGAAGGTCGTCTACGACCTGGAACACATGGGCATGCCCTTCGACCGCAACCCCGACGGCACGATCTACCAGCGTCCCTTCGGCGGCCACACGGCCAACTATGGTGAAAAACCGGTCCAGCGCGCCTGCGCCGCCGCCGACCGCACCGGCCACGCCATGCTGCACACGCTGTACCAGCAAAACGTCAAGGCCAAGACCAACTTCTTCGTCGAGTGGATGGCCCTGGACCTGATCCGCGACGCCGACGGCGACGTGGTGGGCGTGACCGCGCTGGAAATGGAAACCGGCGACGTGTACGCGCTCGAAGCCAAGACCGTGCTGCTGGCCACGGGCGGCGCCGGGCGCATCTTCGCCGCCTCCACCAACGCCTTCATCAACACCGGTGACGGCCTGGGCATGGCGGCACGCGCCGGCATCCCGCTGCAGGACATGGAGTTCTGGCAGTTCCACCCCACGGGCGTGGCCGGCGCCGGCGTGCTGCTCACCGAAGGCTGCCGTGGCGAAGGCGCCATCCTGCTCAACAGCAACGGCGAACGCTTCATGGAGCGCTACGCCCCCACGCTCAAGGACCTGGCGCCGCGTGACTTCGTCTCGCGCTGCATGGACCAGGAAATCAAGGAAGGCCGCGGCTGCGGTCCGAACAAGGACTACATCCTGCTCAAGCTCGACCACCTGGGCGCCGAAACCATCCGCAAACGCCTGCCGTCGGTGGAAGAAATCGGCCATAACTTCGCCAACGTGGACATCACGCGCGAGCCCATCCCCGTGGTCCCCACCAACCACTACCAGATGGGCGGCATCCCGACCAACATCAACGGCCAGGTCGTCGTGCCCAAGGACGGCGTGAACCAGGTGGTCAATGGGCTGTACGCGGTGGGTGAATGCTCCTGCGTGAGCGTGCACGGCGCCAACCGCCTGGGCACCAACTCGCTGCTGGATCTGCTGGTGTTCGGCCGCGCCGCCGGCAACCACATCGTCGAGTTCAACAAGACCAACCCGACCCACAAGCCCCTGCCCGCCAACGCGGCCGACTTCTCCCTGGCCCGCCTGGCACGGCTGGACGGCTCCAGCTCCGGTGAATACGCGCAGACGGTGGCCGACGACATCCGCGCCACCATGCAGCAGCATGCCGGCGTGTTCCGCACCCAGGCCAGCATGGACGAAGGCGTGGGCAAGATCGCGGCGCTGCGCGAGCGCGTCAAGACCATCACCCTGGCCGACAAATCCAAGGTCTTCAACACCGCGCGCATCGAGGCGCTGGAAGTGGAGAACATGATCGAGGTGGCGCAGGCCACCATGGTCTCGGCCGCGGCGCGCCACGAGTGCCGTGGTGCCCACACCGTGCGCGACTACGAGCGCGACGCCAACGACGCCACCTGCCCGCTGGGCCGCGACGACACCAACTGGCTCAAGCACACGCTGTGGGACAGCGCCAGCAACAGCCTGAGCTACAAGCCCGTCAACCTCAAGCCGCTGACGGTGGATTCGGTTCCGCCCAAGGTCCGGACCTTCTGACAATGCGTGCCCCGCTGCCACACGGCAGCGGACACCGGGTTCAACTGAATTAAGGAAACGAACATGGCCAAACGCACTTTCCAGATCTACCGTTACGACCCTGACAAGGACGCCAAGCCCTACATGCAGACCCTCGAGGTCGAACTCGATGGGCACGAGCGCATGCTGCTCGACGCCCTGATGAAGCTCAAGGCCGTGGACCCCAGCATCTCGTTCCGCCGCTCCTGCCGCGAAGGCGTGTGCGGCTCGGATGCCATGAACATCAACGGCAAGAATGGCCTGGCCTGCCTGACCAACATGCGCACGCTGACCGGCACGATCGTGCTCAAGCCCTTGCCCGGCCTGCCCGTGATCCGCGACCTGATCGTGGACATGACGCTGTTTTTCAAGCAATACAACTCGATCAAGCCCTACCTGATCAACGACAACATTCCGCCCGAGAAGGAGCGGCTGCAAAGCCCCGAGGAGCGCGAGGAGCTCAACGGCCTGTATGAGTGCATCCTGTGCGCGAGCTGCTCCACGAGCTGCCCCAGCTTCTGGTGGAACCCGGACAAGTTCGTCGGTCCCGCCGGCTTGCTGCAGGCCTATCGATTCCTCGCCGACAGCCGCGACGAAGCCACCGGTGAACGCCTGGACAACCTCGAAGATCCGTACCGCCTGTTCCGCTGCCACACCATCATGAACTGCGTCGACGTCTGCCCCAAG
>JAEWVY010000116.1 GCA_023396625.1 Pseudomonadota bacterium
GGGCTTGAGAGCGGGCAGCTCGGCTTCGGCCAGGGCGGCCAGCCGCTCCAGCAGGCGCAGATCGGCCTCGATCACGTCGGCGATGCCGGGCCGGCGGATCTTGACGACGACCTCGGTGCCATCCTGCAGCCGCGCGCGATGCACCTGCGCGATGGACGCGGCGGCCAGGGGCTCGGTCTCGAAATGTGCGAACACCGCCTCCGGCTCGCCGCCCAGGTCCTCGCGCAGCTGCGGGCGCAGCGTGTCCAGCGGCACCGCCGGCACGTGGCTGTGCAGTTTCTCGAATTCGGCGATCCACGCCGGGCCGAACAGGTCGGCCCGGCCGGCCAGGATCTGCCCCAGCTTGACGAACGCGGGGCCCAGCTCCTCCAGCGCCAGGCGCACCTGCACCGGCGCTTCCAGCCGCGCCAGGTCGGCCGCATGCTCCCAGTGCAGGGTCTCGCCGGCGCGTTCGAGCTTGTCGGCCAGGCCCAGGCGGCGCACGCTGTCGCCGAAGCCGTGGCGGATCAGCACTCCCGCGATGTCGCGCAGACGGCCCAGGTCGCGCGCGGCGGCCAACGTTTCGATCAGCATGGCCGCATGATAGTGCGGCCGGGGCCAGGGCCGCACCCGCCCTCGGCCGGCAGGAAAATTCGCAGGCGGGATGTCGATTTCCGGAGGCCCCGTTCGTCGCGTCAATGCCAGGCCCGTGAGGCCGGCTCAAACTCAAGGAGTCAGACGATGCGTGTGATGGTGTTCGTGAAGGCCACCGAAGACAGTGAGAAAGGCTTTCTCCCAACGGCCTGGAGAACGGGGATGTGGGAAGCCATGGGCGCATTCAACGACGAGCTGCGCCGGGCCGGCATCCTGCTCGCCGTGGATGGCCTCAAGCCCTCCTCCCAGGGCAAGCGGGTGGCATTCGATGGCCCCCGCCGCACCGTCATCGACGGGCCTTTCGCCCCACCCCGGGAGCAGGTCACCGGCTTCTGGCTCTGGGAGGTCAGGGACATGGATGAAGCGGTGGCGTGGGTGAAACGCTGCCCCAACCCCATGCCGGGGCCGAGCGAGATCGAGATCCGGCCGTTGTACGAGGTGGCCGATCTGTACTGAACGGCCCGTGCCGCGGATGTTCGTTGGCAGCCGGCGGCCATGGCGTGCACGACAACCGAAAGCGACCCTTGTACGTCACCCGATTCAGCGCGTCGAGTTCACCCCCCATTTCATCGGACGAAGGCTCAAGTCTGGCCTCGAAAAAAAACAGGGCTGACGCCATGACGCCAGCCCTGTTTTCACCCGCCGTGGCGGCTATTGCCGTTGGTCGGCGTTGTCCTTCGCATGCTTGGCGATGGTGGTCGAAAAGATAAACGGCATGTCCATCGACATGGTGAGTACAACACGCCCCGCAATGGTCTCCAATGCTTGGCCGGCTCTCGGTAGTATCTGGGCCGCAGCACTCCTCCATGCACCACCAAAGGTGTTCCATCCGTTCGTCGTGCCGACGGCGATCGCCACGAGCGCCTTTTCTTCCCACCCACCATCGCCCCAGGCCATTTGGGCTGCGAAGTTGGTGCTGAAGCCCGCCACGGTACGAGTGACAAACAACCCGGCAGCCTCGTCGGAAACATGCCTCGCCCAAGTACCGAGTTGTGCGGCCATGGCAGATTTGTTTCCACTGAAGCCGAGGAGCCAGTTGACAGCGCCAGTATTCTCGAACTTAGAAAGGGCTGCGACCTCTGGACCAAACCAGGCCAAGGCAGCCGACGTGGCCGCGCTGGTGGCCGTGACCTTCCAATTGATCGCCACACCGGCCGCCTGACTGCTCGCCATTGCGTTGAGGCCGCCCACGATTCCCGCAGCTATTACAGGGGCCGCATAGCGACCAACTGCTGTTGCGGGACTGACAAAAAAAGATCCTACCGCCACTGCGGTCATGATGCCTTCAGCGGTCACGGTGACGTCAAGGCCCAAATGCTCGTTCAGTATGATGTTCGATCCCAGAATAAAGTCTTCCCCCGCCCTCTGCAGCACGTTACCGATATTCGGCAGGCCCAGCCCGGCAATGATCCCGCCGCCGCCGCCGCCGTTGGTGCTGAGGACTGACTGACCAGCATCGCAGACAAGGCAGGATATAGAGTCGGGTGCCGACAACGTCAGGGTGAACAACCCGGTCGGGTCGGTCATGTTCACCGGGTCGCTTTGGGTGTAGGCGTAGGCGTGCGCGCCCGCGGCCTCGCCCATCGGGTCGGGCTGCAGGTAGCGCCCGCTGCGCGGGTCGTAGTAGCGCGCCCCGTTGTAGTGGTAGCCGGTCTCCCGGTCGTAGTACTGGCCCGGCAGGCGGAAGTTGAATTCGACCGAGCCGGTGGGCTGGTCGCGCCCGTAGGGGTCGCGCGCCCACTTCCACACGACGGCGCCGTTGGCGTCGGTCAGGCTCACCGGCGTGGCACTGAAGTCGGTGTGGATGGCGTAGCGCTGCTCCGCCGTGGTGCCACGGGCCGGAACGATCATCATGACCGGCACGTTCGACAGCCACACGTATTCCCGCGTCCACCCCGCGCCGTCGTGCTCGCCGATCAGGCGGCCCGCGTCGTCGTAGACGTAGCGGACATAGGTGCCGTCGGCCCGGGTCTTCTTCACGCGCTGGCCCTGGTTGTTGTAGGCGTAGGTGGTGCCCGCCGCGCTGAGCAGGAAGCCGCGGTCGTCGTAGGTCAGCGTGTGCAGGCCGTCACTGGCCACCCGGCCCGACTTCTTGTAGCTGTAGACGCCCGCGGGGCCCTGGGTGAGGCGCGAGCCGTTGCTGGCC
>JAEWVY010000139.1 GCA_023396625.1 Pseudomonadota bacterium
GATGTCGCACAGGGCGGCCATTTTCCGGGCCAGGGTGTCGTCGTTCTTTTTCTCGCCTTTGTTGAGGCGGCAGTTTTCCAGCAGCACCACCTGGCCGGGTTGGACCTGCACGCCGTCGAGCCAGTCGACGATCAGGGGTACGTCGCGTCCGAGCAGTTCGCCCAGGCGCCGGGCCACGGGGGCCAGCGAGTCTTCGGGTTTGAATTCGCCTTCGGTGGGGCGGCCCAGGTGGCTGGTGACCATCACTGCGGCGCCGGCGTCCAGCGCCATCTGGATGCAGGGGACGCTGGCGCGGATGCGGGTGTCTTCGGTGATGCGGCCGGCGGCGTCCCAGCCGGCGCCGGGTCGCCCCAAGGCGGCTGCACCCCCCTCGGGGGAGCTGCGGAGCGTGGGGGGCGTCATGGGCACGTTCAGGTCCGCGCGGATGAACACGCGCTGGCCTTGCGCCTGCCCGCTCGCGCACAGGTCGGTGAAGCGGAGGAAGTTCATGCTGAAAAAGAGTTGGACTGGAAGCGGGCCATTCTAGAAGCCCCGTCCGGCACGGGGCTGACGCGCCGGACAGCGGCAAGGCCTACCAGCCCAGTCCCAGATGCAGCGGCAGGTAGACCAGCATGCCGACGACGATGGTGCCGAGGATGCCGCGCCGCCAGAAGTAATACGTCATGGCCAGCACCACGGCGGGCCAGCGGGCGTCGAGCAGCGTGCTGATCAGCCGGCCCTGCGTCATGACGATTTCGGGCGCGATGACCGCCACCAGCGCTGCCAGGGGGGCGTAGGCCAGGCCACGGCGCAGCCAGTCGGGCAGCGGCAGTTCGCGCCGGGGAATCAGGAAAAAACTGCGGGTGACGACGGTGATGACCGCCAGCCCGACGACCGCCACGATCACGTCCCACACGCTCATGGCGCCTCCCCCGGAGCCGACGTTCCGGCCCTGGCTGCGCGGCCGACGCGTTCGGCCGCCTCGACCATCAGGCCGGTGGCCACCGCCGCCGCGATGGCCACGATGATGTTCAGCCGCAGCGGCAGCGCGTAGGCGCTCACCGCCGCCGTGGCCGCCACGCCGGCGGCCACCCAGGTGGCGCGGCTTTGCAGCAGCGAGGCGGTGACGCCCAGCAGCGCCAGCACGCCGGCAAAGCCCAGCCCCCAGCGGGAGGGCACCGAGTCGGCCACGGCAATGCCAAGGATGGACAGGCTCTGCCAGGCCGCCCAGTTGACCGCCACACCACCCCAGAAATACGGCAGCTGCTCGGGTTGGGGGTGCGGCTCGGGAAAGCGCCGCATGAACAGCACGTAGTTCACGTCGCCACTGAAATAGCCCAGGGCCAGCCGCTGGCGCAGGGGATAGGGCGCGAAGTAAGGGCGCCAGAACGCACTGAAGATGACGAAGCGCAGGTTCACGCAGGCCGCCGCCGCCCACACCACCCACAGCGGCGCGCCAGCCACCAGCAGGGGCAGGGCCGTGAGCTGGGCGCTGCCGGCAAACACCGCCAGCGACATGAACAGCGCCAGCGGCACCGACAGGCCGCTCTGCACCATGGCCACGCCGGTCACCAGGCCCCAGGCGCCGATGCCCAGCGCCACGTGGGCGATGTCCAGCGCCCCGCGCCGGAACTCCGGGTGGGTCACGAGCTGCCGCAGCTTCATCGCGGACTCCCTTGCGCGCCGAGCACCTGCCCCGGCCGCAGGTCGAAGCCGCGCAGGAACTCGCCGGCCGGCAGGCGCTTCCCTCCCGCGCGCTGCAATTCGGTCACGCGCAGCACGCCATCGCCGCAGGCCACGCACACGCCCTCCGGGGTTGTCGAAACAATTTGCCCATTCTCAGCGTCAGTCGGTCTTTTTATGCTATCAATTTGTGATTTCCAGAGTTTGATGGCAGCGTCCCCCAGCGCCGTGCCCGCGCCGGGGAAGGGATCGAAGGCGCGGATGCGCCGCTCGATCACCGCCACCGGCAGCGACCAGTCGACCAGGCTTTGCGCCTTCTCGATCTTGTGGGCGTAGGTCACGCCGTCGGCGGGTTGGCGCGCGGGATGAAAACCGCCGCAGGCGGCCAGTTCCAGCGCCTCCACGATCAGCCGCCCGCCGAGGACCGCCAGCTTGTCGTGCAGCGTGCCGGTGGTGTCGTCGGACGCGATGGCCAGCCTTTCCACCAGCAGCATGTCGCCGGTGTCCAGGCCGGCATCCATCTGCATGATGGTGACGCCGGTCTCGGCGTCACCCGCCTCGATGGCGCGATGGATGGGCGCCGCGCCACGCCAGCGCGGCAACAGGGAGGCGTGGATGTTCAGGCAGCCCAGCCGGAACGCGTCGAGCACCCACTGGGGCAAGATCAGCCCGTAGGCTGCGACAACCATGACGTCGGCGCCGGCGGCGGCCAGGGCGTCAAGGGCGGCCTGGGCGTCCTGCGGGTACTGGCCCTCCAACCGCAGGCTGCGCGGCTGCGCCACCGGAATGCCGTGCGACACCGCGAACTGCTTCACCGGCGAGGCCTGCAGTTTCATGCCCCGGCCGGCCGGTCGGTCGGGTTGGGTCAGCACGAGCGGGATCTCGAAACCCGCCGCATGCAGGCGCGCGAGCGCGGTGCGCGCAAAGTCGGGGGTGCCGGCAAATATGACTTTCAAGGGTGGGCTTTCAGAAAAACGGTTTCAGGCGAACGTGCCGCGTCGCAAGGCTCTGACGCTGGCGCGGGCCGGTGTCGTCAATGGGCGCTGTCGGGCAACCCCTCGTCGGCCGTGGACCAGTCGCGCACCCGGTCCTCGCGCGGGTCCATGAAGACATGGAGCAGGCGCCAGAAACCGGCTTCCTCGTAGCGCCAGGTCCAGACCTCGCCATCGAAATTGCCCACGCGCCCGATCCGTGCCGGCGGCCCGAACTGGCGCCGCACGTCCGCACCGCGCCAACGCCCGGGCTCGATGCGCTCGAACACCCGGGGCTGCAGCACCTGCTCCACCCGGCGCAGGCGCCCCGCCGGGTCGAAATCGAGGTTGTGCACCTGCTGGCCCGCAGGCTGCTGCGAGTACTGCAGGCGCTCGCCATCGTCCAGCGCATAAGTGGCGGTGGGGGCGCCCAGGCGCCGCTGCACCTCGGCACGCGCGGCGCCGGGTTGTTCCCATTGGGGCGCGGCGCAGGCCGCCAGCAGCGCCGCGCAGACGCAGCCCAGCGCGCGAACCCCGGCGGTGACGCCGCGGCGCAGACGCCCCGGACAGGGGGTCATGCCCGCTCTTCCTTGAGCTGCTTGAGCAGCTTGGTCTTGATGCGGTTGCGCTTGAGCGGCGAGAGATAGTCGACGAACACCTTGCCCAGCAGGTGGTCCATTTCGTGCTGCACACACACGGCCAGCAGACCCTCGGCTTCCAGCGTGCGGGACTGGCCCGCTTCGTCGAGCGCGGTCACGCGCACCGCCGCGGCGCGTTCGACGCCGTCGTAGATGCCCGGCACGGAAAGACAGCCCTCGTCGGCCTTGGAGCGCTCGGGGCTGGCCCAGTCGATGACCGGGTTGATCAACACCAGCGGTTGGTCGCGCTCTTCGGACACGTCGATCACGACCAGCCGGATGTGCTCATCCACCTGCGTGGCCGCCAGGCCGATGCCGCGCGCGTCGTACATGGTCTCGAACATGTCGGCGACCAGCGCGCGCACGCGCGCGTCCACGGCCTGCACCGGCTTGGCCACGGTGTGCAGCCGGCGGTCGGGGTAGCGAAGAATGGGAAGTAGCGCCATGGCGGATGCGATGAAAGATGTCGCTATTTTCGCTACTTTTACCGCCTCGCGCAGACCCCGCGGCCGGTAAACGTTGCCCGATCAAGGGCTTGGGCGCAGAATCGGCGGTGATTTGTCAAGTTTTTGCGCGGGGATGCAAGCACCAATGAAACACCTGATCCAGGGAACCTATCCTGCCCGCGCGGCCACGTCCGCGCTGGCGCTGCTGGCCACCGCCGCCGCGTTCCTCCCCACCGGCGCCATGGCCCAACGCCACCCCGTCACCCCCGCGCAGCGCGCCACGGCGCAACAGGTGGCGCAAGCCGGCGTGCCGGTGGCCGATCTGGCACCCAACGCCCCCGAGCGCTACACCGTCAAGCGCGGCGACACCCTGTGGGCCATCTCCGGCCTGTACCTCAAGCAGCCCTGGCGCTGGCCCGAGCTCTGGGGCATGAACCTGCAGGACATCCGCAACCCCCATCTCATCTATCCGGGCCAGGTCTTGCGGCTCGAGAAGAAGGACGGCCGGGCCATGCTCAAGAGCGGCGAGGGCACGGGCGATGGCATCACCACCGTGAAGGTGTCGCCGCGCGTGCGGGCGCAGAGCCTGCGTGACACCGCCATCCCCACCGTGCAGCCGCACCTGATCGAGCCCTTCCTCGCCGAGCCGCTGGTAGTGGAAGACCGGGACCTGGCCAGCGCGCCACGCATCGTGGCGACGCAGGAAAATCGCGTGCTGCTCAGCCGCGGCGACCGGGCCTACGCGCTGGGCGCCGCCGGCACGCCGCTGCAGGCCGAGGCGGGGCAGCCGCGCCTGTTCCGCGTGTTCCGCGACGTCAAGCCCCTGACCGATCCCGTGACAAAGGAAGTCCTGGGCTACGAGGCGCAATACGTGGGGAAAGTCCGCCTGGCGCGCGGCGAGAGCACCTCCGACACGCCGGCGGCCGACGGGACGCGGGAACTGTTGCCTGTGCCCGCCACCATCGACATCCTCGGCGCGAAAGAGGAAATACGCATCGGTGACCGGCTGCTGCCCGAACCCGAACGCGAGCTGCACAGCTACGCGCCACACGCTCCGGCCGAGGAGATCGACGCCCGCGTGGTGTCGGTCTACGGCTCCGCGGTGCGTTTCGCGGCGCAGAACCAGGTGGTGGCCATCAACAAGGGCACCCGCGACGGCCTGACGGCCGGCGACGTGCTGGCCGTGCTCAAGACCGGCGAGCGCGTGGTGGACAAGACCTCGGGCACCCCCACCGCGCTGCGCCTGCCCGACGAACGCAATGGCCTGCTGATGGTGTTCCTGCCCTTCGAGAAAGTCGCCTACGGGTTGCTGCTCGACATCACCGACGGTGTGAAGGTCGGTGATCGCCTGGTCAACCCGCGCTGACGGCGAAACGGGCATGCCCCGCCGTCGTGCCGGCCCGAAGCGCACGCACCGCGCTCGCGGTGCGACTGCGGCGCCCACGTGATGGACCGCGCCGAACTGGCGGCCTGGCTGCGGCTGACGCAGACCCCCGGCATCGGCAACGCCTGCGCCCGCAAGCTGCTGGCCGCGTTCGGCCTGCCCGAGGCGGTGTTCGACCAGCCGCACGCCATGCTGCGCCAGGTGCTCGGACCCGCCCAGGCCTGGGCGCTGCAGACCGAGCCGCCGGGTCTGGCCGAACTGATCGACACCACCTGGCGCTGGCTCGGCGAAGGCTCGCCCGGAGCCGATGGCGTGGGCCATGCCATCGTCACGCTGGGGGACCCGCACTATCCGCAGGCGCTGCTCGACATCGAAGACCCGCCCCTGCTGCTGTACCTGCTGGGCCAGACAGAATTTCAAGAAAAAACGCAGGAATCCAGCGTCAACAGGACAGAATCAGCTATTAATTCAATAGCTGACGTGGCGCGACACGGCCTCGCCATCGTCGGCAGCCGCAACCCCACGCCGCAGGGCGAGGCCCACGCCCGCCTGTTCGCCCGGGCCCTCTGCGACGCGGGGCTGACGGTGGTGTCGGGGCTGGCATTGGGCATCGACGGCGCCGCCCACCTCGGCGCGCTGGAAAGCGCCGAGTCGGGCCCCGACACGGCACCGGCACGTCTGGCGACCCTGGCCGTGGTCGGCACCGGGCTCGACCGCGTCTACCCGAAGCGGCATCTCGACCTGGCCCACCGCATCGCGCGCCATGGCCTGCTGGTGAGCGAGTATCCCTTGGGCACGCCGCCCGTGCCGGCGAATTTCCCGCGGCGCAACCGCCTCATCGCGGGCCTGAGCCTGGGCACGCTGGTGGTGGAGGCGGCCCTGAAATCGGGCTCGCTGATCACGGCGCGGCTGGCCAGCGAACAGGGCAAGGACGTGTTCGCGATTCCCGGCTCCATCCACACCAGCCAGGCGCGCGGCTGCCACGCGCTGATCAAGCAGGGCGCCAAGCTGGTGGAATCGGCGCAGGACGTGCTCGAAGAACTCCGGATACCGTCTCCGGCCAAGGGAAATACTACAAAAATAGAAGCAAACAATGACCATTCCACGCTGGAAAATGGCCAAAATTTCCCTGAAAACACGCTGCTGGCTGCCCTGGGATTCGAGCCGGTCGGGCTGGACGCGCTGCTGGCACGGACCGGACTGGACACGGCGACACTCCAGGCGCAGCTGCTGGCCCTGGAACTCGACGGTGAAGTGGCCCGCCTCCCGGGCGGCCTGTTTCAGCGGCTCGGCGCGGCCTGATACGAATTTGCGTTCGATCTGTTAGAAGCCGTTCGCACTGAGCTGGTCGAAGTGCAGCGCCGCGCAGGGCTTCGACAAGCTCAGCCCGAACGGTGATTGATGCGTTTGCAAGCCAATCCGTATCACTTCAGGCCAGCAGCCGGTCGGGGTTCGCGTCGAGCTTGGCCAGGGCGTCGCGGGTGGCCCGCACCGTGAGCGCCTCGTCCTCCGCCGGCACAAGCAGCCCCGCCTGCAGGTAGGCGGCCAGGCGCTGGGCCTGGATCAGATAGTTTTCTCCGCTGCCCGAGGCAAACAGGTAGAGCTGGCGCCGGTCGCTGCGCCAGACCAGCTGCACACGCGAGACTTTGCCGTTGTGGTCGAGCATGAACCAGTGGCCCGGCTCCAGCTCGCGCGCCCAGGCGACCATGGCCTGGCCCGGCGCCGAGCCCGCGTCGGTCAGCACGACGAAGGCCGCAGCCTGCTCGCCGAACATCATCTCCAGCGTCTGTGGCGTCAGCGCGATGTCGCCCGCGACCTCGTTGCCCACCACGGCTTCGAGCCGCTCCAGCCGGCGGGCCATGTCATCGATCTGGTCGCGCGGAATGGTCTCGGCCTTGGACATGAAGGCCTGCGTCAGGATGTCTCCAAGCTGCTTGATGCGCACGTCCTGCGCCTCCGCCGACATGCCCAGCAGCGTCATGCCCTGGCGAAGGCGTTGCAGCAGATTCGGCAGGTCGCGGATCACCCGGGCCCGTTCCTCGCGGCTGGGTTTGGCGCTCGCGGCCCAGAGCAGCTCCGGCGCCGCGCGCTTGAGCGCCAGTGTTTCGGCGTGCTGCGCGCCCTGCCGGATGGCGGCCACGGCCAGCACCTCGGCCCAGACCTTGAACAGGAATTCGCGGATGGGCTCGCGCGCCTTCATCTTCTCGAGCATCTTGCGCAGCTCGATGGTGTACTGGATCGTCAGCGTTTCCTTCTGCTCCACCTGCTGGGCCACGCTGACCAGTTGGCGCGTGCCGTCCTTTTCGGTGAGGAAGCGCGAGAGGAACTGCCGGAATTCGTCGAGCACCAGCTGAAACACCTTGCGCCCGGTCTCGGGGTATTGCTCGATGACCTGCACAACGCGGCGCACCTCCGCCTCCATCGCGCTGCCGCGCACGCCACTGACATCGAAGCCCAGCACGCACGAGCCCATGCGGTCGATCAGCTGGCGGGCGGGATGCTCCAGCGTGCTGAAGAAGTCGGGCTCGGCCAGCGCCACGCGCAGCACCGGCATCTGCAGCCGCGCAAACCAGACCCGCAAGCTCGGCGCAATCCGCTCCTCGGCCAGAATGGCCTGGAACATCAGGGCCACCACTTCGATCGTGGCCTTTTCGCTGACGCTCGAGGCGTGGCGCTTGAGTTCGGCGGTGCGCTCGCGCAGGGCGGCCGACACACGGTGCACATCGCGCGGCTCCACCACGGTGCCCAGGTCGCCCAGCGCCGCCTCGGTGCCCGATCCCGCGTCGTGCAGGGGACGCGCCAGGGCCTCGGCCAGCGCGGGGGAAGGCGAGGTGCGGTGCGTGGACTCGAAATCCGCGCCCCGGTCCGTGAGCAGGCGTTTGAGCTGGCTCAGCACGCCCTGGGCGCGCTGGCGCGCGCGCGCCAGCGGCGTGGTGCTGGTCAACATGCGGGTTTCGTCGGCCACGCCGCCGCCGCGCGTCTCGCCCGGGCGGTAGGCACCGGCAGGTTCGCCCGCCGGTGGCGCCCCCCGCCCCGGCCCACTGGCCCCGGCCCGGGAAGCATTGAATCCCGTTCCGCCAGCGAGCCCTTCGCGGGCACCGGTGGCCGCGCCGTCCCGAAGCCCCGAGGCCGTGGACACCGCCCCCCCGCCGCGCCGCACCAGCGCCTTGCGATCGATCACCGGCATCACGCCGGCCGCCACCAGGGCGGCGTTGGCCTTGCGGGCCGCGGCAAAAAGCCGGCCCACCAGCTGGGGGGCCACGCTGTCCTGCACCCAGGTCCAGACCTCCCGGGGCAGGCCCGCGCCCATCCAGTGCTCCACCAGCAGTCCGGGAAAGGTTTCGGGCCGCAGCACGTCCCGGGGCTCCAGCTCCCGCCCCTGCTCCAGTTGCATGATGCGCAGGCGCAGGTCGTTGAATTCCCAGCGGGTCTTGTCCTCGATCGCCAGCAGGAGGCGGGACACCAGGATGTGGCTTTCGACCTCGTCGTTGCCCATCAGGGTCAGCCCCATGCCGCGCAGGCCGTCGCCTGTCGGCTGCCGCCTCGGTGACGGCGCGCCCCCCGGCTGGACCAGGGCTTGGCGCCAGGCCTGGCGCGTCTGCCGGATCCAGGCGTCGCGCAGCCGCAGGTAAGCCAGCAGGGCATCGCGCCGGTCCTGCTGCTCCCGTGTCGTGCCGGACTGTTCGGCCAGCGCGCTGAGCCGGCCCTGAACCGTGGCGGCCAGCTCCAGCACGGCGCCGTCGAGCTCGGCCACGAATTGCTCGCGCACGGCGCGAGCCCGCGACGAGTCGGTGGTGGCGGGCCGCTCGGTCGCCATGCGCGCCTTACACGGTCGCCCCTGCGTTGGGGTCGCCAGGGTCCCCGTCCTTCTTCGGGGCGGCCTTGACGAGGTCCTCGCGCTTGATGCCCAGCCACATGGCGATCGCCGCGGCCACGAACACCGAGGAGTAGATGCCGAAGAGAATGCCGATGGTCAGCGCCAAGGCAAAGTAATGCAGGGTTTCACCGCCGAAAAGCAGCATCGACAACACCATGATCTGCGTGGATCCATGGGTGATGATGGTACGGCTGATGGTGGAGGTGATGGCGTTGTTGATGATCTCCACCGTGTTCATCTTGCGATAACGGCGGAAATTCTCACGAATCCGGTCGAAAATCACCACGGATTCGTTGACCGAGTAGCCCAGCACGGCCAGCACGGCCGCCAGCACCGCCAACGAGAACTCCCACTGGAAAAAGGCGAAGAAGCCGAGAATGATGATCACGTCGTGCAGGTTGGCGATGATGGCCGCCACGGCGAACTTCCACTCGAAGCGAAGCGCCAGGTAGATCATGATCCCCGCGACGACCATGCCCAGCGCCTTCAGGCCATCGGCCGCGAGCTCGTCGCCCACCTGCGGACCGACGAACTCGGTGCGCCGCAGGCTCACGCTGGCCTCATCGGCCTTGAGCGCCGCCAGCACCTTCTCGCTCTGCTGGGCGGACGTGACCCCTTTTTGCACCGGCAGGCGGATCATCACGTCGCGCGCCGTGCCGAAATTCTGGATCTGCACGTCGACGTAGCCCAGACCCGACACGACCGAGCGCACCCGTGCCAAGTCGGCGGGCTGGTTGTAGCTCACCTCCATCACCGTGCCGCCAGTGAACTCGACCGACAGGTGCAATCCACGCGAGAACAGGAAGAACACGGCCGCCAGGAAGGTGACGAACGACACCACGTTGAAGATCAACGCGTGCCGCATGAACGGGATGTCTTTGCGAATTCTGAAAAATTCCATGGTCCTGCTCCCTTCAGCCGCGCGTGCCGTTTTCGGCCGGCAGGTGTTCCGCCGGCGGCCGCCACACGGTCCCGATCGAGACCGTCTTGAGTTTCTTCTGCCGTCCGTACCAGAAGTTGACCACGCCGCGCGAGAAGAACACGGCCGAGAACATGGACGTCAGGATGCCGATGCAATGCACCACCGCGAACCCGCGCACCGGCCCCGAACCGAAGGCCAGCAGCGCCAGGCGGGCGATCAGCGTCGTGATGTTGGAGTCGAAGATCG
>JAEWVY010000217.1 GCA_023396625.1 Pseudomonadota bacterium
ACCCAGCAGCGTGCGGAACAACGTCGTCTTGCCGCAGCCATTGGGGCCAAGCAGGCAAAGGACGCCCGCGGCCTCGATCGCCAGATTCACCCGCTCGCCCACCCGACGGCGGGAATAGCCGAAGCTGAGATCGCGCGCCTCCAGCATCCGCATCATGTCCCTCGTGGCCCGCGGCCCAGCAACCACAGGAAAAAGGGCGCGCCCACAACCGCAGTCAGCACCGACAACGGCAGCTCGATCGGCGCCAGCGTCCGTGCAAGGGTGTCCGCCCCTACGACAAAAGCGGCCCCAAGCAACAGCGACATCGGCATCAGGCGCGAGAACTCCGGCCCGACCAGCAACCGTGCCACGTGAGGCACCACCAGTCCAACCCAACCGATGATTCCGGACATGGCCACCGCGGCTGCCGTCATCAGTGTGGCCGCTGCCACCACGGCCACACGCATCCTGAACACGTTTATCCCGAGTGCCGTGGCCTCGTCGTCCGGCAGACTGAGCAAGTTGATCCGCCAGCGCCACAGCAACATGGGCGTCAGCCCAAGCAGCAAGGCTGGGACGGCGAACCGGAGATCGTCAACGGTCGTGGCGTTGAGCCCACCGAGCAGCCAAAACGTGATCGAAGGCAACTGAACACTGGGATCCGCCAACAGCTTGACCAAAGCGATACCCGCGCCAAGCAGGGCACTGACGGCCACGCCCCCGAGCACCAACACCAGCACTGGATCGTGGCCGCCCACGCGCATGGCAATTAGCATGACCAGGGTCACCGCCACAAGCCCCCCGGCAAATGCCAAGGCAGACACTGCGGGCAACGGCCAGCCAAGCAGGATCGCCAGCGAGGCCCCCAATCCGCAGCCGGCCGACACGCCAAGGATGTCGGGCGACACCAGCGGATTACGGAACAACCCCTGATAGGCAGTGCCCGCCACCCCGAGCGCGGCACCGACAAGCATGCCGGCGACCACACGAGGAAAACGAATGTTCCAAACCACCACGTCCACAGCCGCAGGCAGTCGTGAGGGGGAATCCGTCAGACGAGCGGCCAATGACCACAGCAAGTCAACGAGCGGCACTGGAAATTTCCCCGACACCAGCGCAAGCAACGTCACGCCGGCAAGCGCCAGCAATGCCAGCCATGGCGTCGACAGCACCCTGCGCCTCTTGCAAGGCGCGGGCATCATGGGAATGGCGCTCACGAAGGCATCCTCACCTGTCGCCGTCGAACTGCGCCTTGAGAGTCCCTGCGGGTACGTTCACCCCATAGAACAACTGGTAGAAGCGCTGGGCAAGTGCAAGGGTGCCGTCTGCCGTCACGGGCTGCCCCCGCAGACGCGCCGCCAGCCAACGCAACCCCAACAGGCGGTTGACGCCGGGGGGACCGTCAAGCCACCCGAAGGGCTCGTCGGGAAGAAGCATCAACCGCCCTTCCCGAACAGCGCCCAGCGTACGCCACAGCGAATCAGCGCGTGCGCGGTGATAGAAGGTGCGGTCCTGCGTGACAACCCAGTCCGGCGCCCACGCAAGGAGTTGCTCCATGGACACGCGGCCAATGCCCCCGCGTCCGGCCCCCGCGCTCGCGACATTGTGTCCACCGGCAACCTCGATGACCTCGCCGTTGATGGAGCCGGCCAGCGCGGTTTCCAAGCCGTCTGCGCCACGCGCGAGATAGACACCTGGCGTCGCCTGCCTGGCGTGCCTGCCGGTAGATTCCAAGACTTCCTTGGCCTCGTCGGCCAGCGCCGCCGCACGCGTCTGCACACCCAAGAACTCGCCCACTTCACGCAGCTGGCGGGCGCTATCGGCAAGACGCCCATCGACCAGCAGATACGGCAACCCCGTCTGCCGCGCCACGCGCTCCGCGGCCGAAGCATAGGTGCCATCGACCGTGCCGACATCGAGAATCAGATCCGGCCGCAAACCCAGCAACGCCTCCGTCGTCACGGTGCTGCCACGCCCCGCCAGGCGCCCCAAGACAGGCCGGTCACAAGCCGGCAAGGGCAGCATCGAGCGGGCCACGTCCGACAATCGCATCGGCCAGCCCAGCAAGCGCTCGGGGGCCAGCACGCACAACAGCACGGCAGCGGGAGGGCCAGCGACAAACACCCGCTTGGCATACCCGTCCGGCTTGCCAAACACGCGCAACAGAGACGTTGCCGTCGCGGCGCCTGGACGCACCAAAGCCCCCGCGCCGGCAATGGCGGCTGTCGCCGCCCGGAGCACATCACGCCGCAGCATCGACGACAGACAGCAACGGTGCATGGAGTCCCGGCAACCTCGGAACCACTTGCTCAATCCAACCCATCCACGCGTCACGATCACTGGTCAACACCGGCGCGCCACCAGTGAACCGGGCCCAGGCCTCGAGATACCGTCGCGCCACCAGCGTCAGCACCGGTTTGCCTCCGGCCATCAGTGCCAGCAACTCCGCCGCAAATCCCCCGCCGTTCGCTTCCATCCCGCCAAAACGATTGCAGATCACCAGATCGGTCGTCGGATGCAGCGCGTCCCGCAACACACGGCTGGCCTGCGCAAAACCCTGGGGGTCGGCATTGCAGGCAATGGAGCCCCCGCCCAGGTTCTGCGAGATCAAGTGCTCGTCCCAGGTCTCGATGTCAAGGAGAATCCTTGCGCTGTGGCAACCCCCTCCATCCTCGGGA
Source organism: Pseudomonadota bacterium (assembly GCA_023396625.1). GTDB lineage: Bacteria > Pseudomonadota > Gammaproteobacteria > Burkholderiales > Burkholderiaceae_C > JAEWVY01. The sequence goes on from JAEWVY010000217.1 coordinate 2,658, forward strand.
GGTTTTGTCACCAGCCCCCGGACCGTGCGACCCGATCGCCGCAGCTCACAGGCAATCTCTGCCAGCAGCATGTCGACGGCCCCATCGCCTTCGTCGAGGATGGCGGCCGCCCTTGGCGGCCCAGCAGGCACAGATGCGGTCTGGAATTCAGAACTCATGGCGCAACTGAACAAACCAAGCGCGACCCGAAGCTGGAAATCCCGCATCCAACTCATACAGTTTGTCGGTCAGGTTGTCCACACCGACGGTCACGCTCAAGCCCTTTTGCGGCCGGTAACTGGCCTTCAGACCCGCCACGGTGAACCCGGCAATCTGCTGGGTATTGCTGACCCAGCGCCGGCTGTTGTGCTCCAGGCTCAGTTGTATGTCCAACCGTTCTGTCGGGCGGACCGCAGCCCAGGCCATCAGCTTTCGATCGGGCACGCCCGTGAGCTTGACGGACGGGTTGGAGACATTTTCCTGATGAAGAACCGTCAGGTTGCCGCCGACGTCAAGCCAGCGGGTGGCCGTCGCGCGCACACCGAATTCCACGCCCGAGACACGGGCTTCCCCCACATTGCGCATCTGGCAGGGAGTGGCCGGGCTGCAACTGCTGCCCCCCTTGATGAACACCGACTGGATCTTGTCGTCGATTCGACTGTGAAACAGCGCGGCTTCCATGGTCACGCCTGGAAAGGGCCGCCCCTGGTAGCCCAGTTCGGCGTTCAGCGACCGCTCGGCGCCCAGCGCGGGATTCTGGACATAGTTGCCCAGCCGCTGGGAATACCGATCCTTCAGCGTCGGCAAGCGGGTCTTGCGTGCCACGGTGGCGTAGAGCCGGCTCCCCTCGGCCAAGTCGTAGAACAGTCCCACCTGGAGGTTGTTGGCACGATTGGCGCTGGGCAAGGCGTATTTGCTTGATGCGTTGAAGATCTCGTCGGGCTGCAATTCGTGGCGCGCCATCCCGAGCGACAGCTGCCATCGGTCCCCAAGCGCAATCAGGTCCTCGACACCCACCGACCGCACCTGGTCCTCATACCGGGTGCCCACAACCGCTCTGGCGTCTTCCTCCCGGTGGCGGTCGGTCTTGTGCTGCACCACGGCGCGCAACGTGTGCGGCGCAAAACGCGTGGACACCAGCTCAAGACCACCCCCGAAGCTCTGATCGTGATAGATGCTGCGACCGGTGGACACGCTGCCCTGGCCATTTGTCTTGAGCACCGAGTAGCTGCCGTTCGTGTACGTGTCTACCTCGTTGTCGAAGCGATCATGGTACAGCCGCAGCTTGGCCGTCTCATGCTGCCCCAATGCCGTGGTGGAAACGAAGTACAGGCTCTCCTTGTCCCAGTAAGGCCAGCGCCAGTACCGTGCGGACGCCGGATCGGTGGAGGGAGGCTGTCCTTTGCGACCATCCTGCTTGTAGTAGCTCAGCGCATACTCGTCGCTGGCATTGGGAGTCAGGCCGATCTTGAACGAGACCTTGCTATCCCGTCGTGCACTATTGTCACGCAGGCCACCGTCTTCCGTGGCCGTGGGCTTGAAATCGCCAGGCAGCCGGAAACCGTCGGCCTCGCGGTAGGACAGTCCCAGCTGCGCATACCAGATGCCCTGGCGCGTGCCCAGGTTGACCCCTGCCTGGCGGTCGGCACTCGCACCGAACCCGATGAACGCGTCCCCCTCGAATGGCCGACGCGGCTTTCTCGACACCAGATTGATGGCGCCACCCAAAGCGTTCGGACCGTAGGCTACCGAACTGAATCCCTTGGCGACCTGGGTCGCGCTGATGTCATAGGTGCTGAACCGGGCGAAATCAACATAGCCATCGTACGGAACGTACACCGGGATGCCGTCGATGAACAGTGGCACCTGCCGGGAGTCGAAGCCCCGCACATAGATCAACTGCTCGTTGCGCGAATTGTTCGACAGTGTCACGCCGGGCAACAAGGAGAGAGCATCGCCCACCGTCTCGCGGCGGAACTGACGCATCTCACGCTGCGTGATCAGCGACCCCACCTGATCCTGCGGCATCTCGCCGACCTGCTCGCGTGCCGCCGTGACGTTCACCGTGCCCAGCGTGAATACGCCCGCGCCGGTCTCGGCCAGAGGGTCCGCGGCCAGCACCGGCCCCCCAAGGCCGAGCACGCCAGCCAGGGAAATTTTCCAGAATCGTTGCCGGCAAGAAGAAGGATTTGTCACGCAAAACTCCAAAAATCTGGCCTCGAAGTATATGATTTTATATAACCAATGTCATATATTTCTTCAATGAATTCATTCAACTATTTATTCTTACTGCCTAGAAATATATTTTTTTATATGACGTTGATTGGCCCCGAGCAAACCTTCTTCTTGCCTGCGGGGCACCCCCAGGGTCTGCGGTGCGCCTGGACCGTTCCTCCTGTATGCTCCTGCCGCAAGGCCGTCCGGAGATGGCTTGGCATAACCCCATGACAACGCAGCGACGAAACAGAAACGAGCGGCTGACCCTGCAGGGGGCCTTGTGGATGACCGTGGGCGACCGAAGCCTGGGCGGCAAAGGCCGCATCGGGCTCTTGCGGGCGATTGCCGAGCAGGGCTCCATCACCCAGGCAGCCAAGAGCTTTGGCATGAGCTACAAGGCGGCCTGGGACGCCGTCGACACGATGAACACGCTGGCCGGCGAGCCGTTGGTCGAGCGCTCGGCCGGAGGACGTGGCGGAGGCTCGACGCGGTTGACCCCACGCGGGCAAAAACTCATCGCACGCTTCGACCAGATCCATGCCATCCACCAGCGCTTCATACGACAGCTCAGCGACGCCGCCATCGACCTGGAAAACGAACTCCCCCTCCTGAAGACACTGAACATGAAAACCAGCGCCAGAAACCAGTTCCTCGGCACCGTGACCGCTGTTCGGTCGGGTGCGGTCAATGACGAAGTGGAACTTTCCTTGCCCGGTGGCGCGCGCATCGTGGCCATCATCACCCGCGAAAGCACCGAAGCCCTTGGCCTTCGCACAAACATGCCTGTGATCGCGCTGGTCAAGTCGTCGTCAGTGATCCTTGCCACCCACCTCGAAGGCGCGCGGCTGTCAACCCGCAATCAACTTTCCGGCACCGTTGCCGCCATGACCCCAGGCGCAGTGAACACGGAGGTGGTGATCGACATCGACGGTGGCGGCAGCATCGCCGCCATCATCACCCACGGCAGCGCAAAAGCGCTGGAACTGACCCCAGGCACACGGGCCACCGCCCTGTTCAAGGCTTCCAGCGTGATCCTCGCCGTCATCACCTGAGATCGCCTTTCCCCGTTGTTTTTCAAACGTTTCTGGCCGCTACCCAGCGTCAGATGGTGATCATCGATTCAAAAAAGAGAGCAAATCCAGGCTGCGCCCGTCAGCGCCGCAGCGCCGCGAAAGCCTCGAACTCCCAGCGGCGCATGGCCAGCAACAGCGTGTAGCCCTCGCGGTCGCGTTCGTCGAGCTTCTGATCGGCCAGATGCTGCTGGGCAAAGTCCTGGGCCACCTTCTGCATGCGCTCCAGGAAGGACGGCGCCAGCGCACGGCCCACCGAGCCATGCACCAGCAGCACCCCTTCACCCGGCCCATCGAAGCCGCCGGAAAAATAGTCGAGCAGGGCATGGTCGCGAAAGTAGTTCATCACCGGCCCGTGCGGCCGCCAGCGGAAGGCCTTGGCGAGTTTGAGCCGGTAGCGGTTGAGCGGGCGCAGTTCGATGATGCCGATGCGGTCGAGCTGCGCCAGGTACTTGACGCACTCGGCCTCACTCAAGCGGTAGGCCGCCGTCATCTGCTCCAGCGTCCACTGGCTCAGCACGCAGATGGCGGTGAGCAGCAGCTTCTTGTCGGCCACCACGGCGGACTCCTGCTCAGGCGTCAGTTCGGCCAGCAAGGGCTGGGCGTCGGCCACCCGGCGCGCGAGTTCGGCAAAGTCGAGCTTGAGCGCGCGGCAGACCGCGTCGACGCGTGACAGGGGCATGTCGCCCCGGGCCAGCATGCGCTTGACGCTGGACTCGGCCAGGCCCAGCGCCGCGGCGAGGTCGGCGTAGGTCATCCGGGCAGCCTTGAGTTCCTTTTTCAGGACGAGAATCAGATCGGCGGTGGTGCTCATGGGGGAATTGGTATCGATTTCCGAGACTTTAAGTCTTCTGATATGGCCATGCCCGCATTTCCGACACCCCCTCGCCTCGCCGGGCAGGCAGAATGGCCCCCACCACTTGAAGCATCGAGAGGAAAAGCTCCCCATGGATCACGACCCCGGCACCGCGGCCCATCCCAACCAGTTCGCCCTGCTCAAGCAGCGTCGCTTCGCGCCGTTCTTCTGGACGCAGTTTTCCGGCGCCGCGAACGACAACCTGTTCAAGTTCGCCTTCACGGTCATGGTGACCTATCAGCTACAGATCGGCTGGCTGCCGCCGGCCATGGCGGGGCTGGTGATCGGGGCGCTGTTCATCCTGCCGTTCCTGCTGTTCTCGGCCACCAGCGGGCAACTGGCCGACAAGTACGACCGGCGCCAGCTGATCATCTTCGTCAAGCGGCTGGAGATCGTCATCATGGCGCTGGCAGCCTGGGGTTTCTTCGGCGCCGACATCGCGATACTGCTGGGCTGCACCTTCCTGATGGGCCTGCACTCCACGCTGTTCGGTCCGGTGAAGTTCGCCTACCTGCCGCAGCACCTGAACGAGCGCGAGCTCACCGGTGGCAACGGCATGGTGGAGATGGGCACCTTCGTCGCCATCCTGCTCGGCAACGTGGCCGGCGGCCTGATCATCGCGGTGCCCGAGATCGGCGCGCACCACGTCGGCTTCAGCTGCGTGGGCCTGGCCATCGTCGGCCGCGTGGTCGCGCACTGGATTCCCACTTCGCCCGCGACCGACCCCGGCCTGCGGATCAACTGGAACCCGGTGACCGAGACCTGGCGCAACCTGAAGCTGGCACACGGCAACATCGTGGTGTTCCGCTCGTTGCTGGGCATCAGCTGGATGTGGTTCTTCGGCGCCGTGTTCCTGAGCCAGTTTCCCAGCTTCGCGAAAGAGGTGCTGCATGGCGACGAGCAGGTGGCCTCGCTGCTGCTGGTGGTGTTCTCCATCGGCATCGGCACCGGCTCGCTGCTGTGCGAGGTGCTCTCGCGCCGCCATGTGGAGATCGGCCTGGTGCCTCTCGGCGCCCTCGGCATGACGGTGTTCGCCATCGATCTGTACTTCGCGTCACGCAACCTGCCTCCGGCGGCCCACCTGACGCTGGGCGCGTTCATGGGCGTTTCCGCGCATTGGCGCGTGATGGCCGACCTGGCGCTGCTCAGCCTGTTTGCGGGTCTGTACAGCGTGCCCATGTACGCGCTGATCCAGCTGCGCGCCCAGCCCACGCATCGCGCGCGCATCATCGCGGCCAACAACATCCTCAACGCGCTGTTCATGATCGCCAGCTCGGTTATCGCCGGCGTGCTGCTCAAGGCCGGTCTCACCATCCCGCAGATCTTCCTGCTCACCGGCCTGGCCAACGCCGTGGTGGCGTTCTACATTTTCATGCTGGTGCCCGAATACCTGCTGCGCTTCGTGGCCTGGGTGCTGTCGCGCTTCGTGTACCGCTACAAGGTGCAGGGCGACGAGCACATTCCGGTGCAGGGCGCCGCCGTGCTGGTCTGCAACCACGTCAGCTTCGTCGACGCCGTGCTGCTGATGGCGGCCAGCCCGCGCCCGATCCGCTTCCTGATGGACCACCGCATCTTCCGCGTGCCCTTGCTGGGCTGGTTGTTCAAGCTCGCCAAGGCCATTCCCGTGGCGCCGCGCGGCGAGGACCCCGCCGCCTACGAAGCCGCGTTCGACGCGGCCGCGCAGGTGCTGCGCGAGGGCGACCTGCTCGCGATCTTTCCCGAGGGCGGCATCACCCGGGACGGCACGCTGCAGGAATTCAAGGGCGGCATCATGAAAATCCTGGAGCGCGCACGGGCCGATGGCGTGAACGCGCCCGTGGTTCCCATGGCCCTGACCCAGCTCTGGGGGTCGTACTTCAGTCGCATCGAGTCCGGCGGCGCCATGGTGCGTCCGTTCCGGCGGGGCGCGTTCAACCGCGTGGGGCTGAACGTGGGCGCCCCGATCGCCGCGAACCTGGTTCAGCCGGAAGGGCTGCGGGCGCGCGTGGCGGGGTTGCTGTCCGCCGGTTGAGGCACGGTCACCGGGACCGGCGCCACGCCGCCCACGTCCGCGGCATCACGCCGCGGGTGCCAACGCCTGGACCTCGATTTCCACGGCGGCATTCTTGTACAGCACGGCCTGCACCGTCGAACGTGCGGGGAAGTCACCGGGGAAGTGCTTTCGGTATTCCTCGTTGAAGGCCGCGAAATCGTCCAGGTTGCCGAGCCAGACCGTGACCCGGACCACGTCCGCCATGCTGGCGCCGGCCTCCCGCAGGGTCGCGGCAATGCGGTCCAGCACCACGCGTGTCTGGACCGTCACGTCGCCTTCGACGATATTCGCCTGGGCGTCCATGGCCAGTTGGCCGGAGACGAACAGGAACCCCCCGGCGCGAACAGCCTTGGAAAGGGGCACCGGAAACGGCGAAGGATAGTGTCGGATTCTGCTCATGGTTCTTCTCCTCAAGTGCGGGTGATCACCTGGCCATGGCGCGCGCCGCTGTGCGCGCCATCGCGCCACGTCACGGCGCCGTTGACGATCACGGCGTCGATGCCTTCGGCCGGCCTGGCGGGCGTCTCGTAGGTCGCGGTGTCGCGGACATGCGCGGCATCGAACACCACGACATCGGCGCGCTGGCCGGGTTTGAGGGTGCCGCGTCCCTCCAGGCCAAAGTTGCGCGCGGTGAGGCCGGTCATTTTCCAGATGGCCGTCTCCAGCGGGAACAAGCCCAGGTCGCGACTGTAGTGTCCCAGCACGCGCGGAAAGGTGCCCCACAGACGTGGGTGCGGGCTTTCGCCGACGGGGATACCGTCGGAGCCGATCATGGTCTCATCGAACGCCAGGATGCGCTGCACGTCGTTTTCGTCCATCAGGAAGTAGATCGCGCTGCCCGGCTGCAGGCGCCGCGCGGCCTCGTCCTTGGTGACGCCCCATTCGGCCGCGACGTGGTCCAGGTCACGCCCCGCGCATTCCGGGTGCGGCACGCTGGATGCGATCAGCACGCGGCCTTCGAGCATGCCGCGGTCGGCGCGAATCATGGTCGAGCCGGCCGTGTACGGGTAGCAGTCGAGCGACACGCACTGGTGTTGCATCGTTTCCCGAATGAAGGGCAGCGTGACGGCCGATTTGCCAAAGTTGGAAGCGTTCTGCACCTTGTGGTGCGAAATGACGACGGGCACGTCCAGTTCGCGGCCAATGCGGAAAGTCTCTTCCAGCGACGCCATGACCTCGTCGGCCTCGTCGCGCATGTGCGTGGCATACAGCGCCCCGCGCGCCGAAAGCGGCCGCCCGACCTCGATGATTTCTTCCGTGGTCGCCTTCACCGCCGGTGGATAGAAAGTCCCGGTGGACAGTCCGATCGCGCCGGCCTGCAAGGCTTCCTCCAACAGCGCCTGCATGGCCTGGATCTCCCCCGACGTGGCCTCTCTGTCGAGTGAGGCCATGGTCATGACGCGCAGCGTGGAATGGCCCACCAGCGCCGCGACGTTGAGGGCCGACGGCGCCTGGCGCAGCGCCTCGAGATAGGCGGCAAAGGTCGTGAAGCGTGCCGCGTCGGGCGCGTTCATCAGGTTCAGCGGCATGGGCAAGTCCATGCCGGGCCTGAGCGGCGCAAGGCTGATGCCGCAGTTGCCCGTGATCACCGTGGTGACGCCCTGGGACAGCTTGAAGCTCATGTCGGCCTGCGAAATGACGGCCAGGTCGTCGTGCGTGTGCGAATCGATGAAGCCCGGCGCGACAATCCGGTTGCGGGCATCGATCACCTCGTCGGCCGTGTGGCCCGCGAGGTCACCCAGGGCCACGATGTCTCCGTCGGAAATGCCGAGGTCCGCATCGAAACGCGGCGCCCTGGTGCCGTCGATCACCGTCCCGCCGCGCAACAGCAGATCGTAATGGGGGTGTCCAGCCATCGTGGTTCCTTCCTTCAGTGATTCAGTCGTCGTCTCATGCCCGCGGTGGGTCAGCGGAAGTGGCAGGCCACCCATTGCCCGCCCTGTCCGCCGTTGCCGCGCTGTGTGAGCGGCGGGCGCTGCTCCCCGCACACGGGCTTCGCCAATGGGCAGCGCGTGTGGAAGCGGCAGCCGGGTGGCGGGTTGGCCGGACTGGGCAGGTCGCCTTGCAAGAGGATGCGTTTGCGCGGGGCCCGCGGATCGGGCACTGGCACCGCCGACAGCAGGCTTTCAGTGTAGGGATGAAGTGGCGCGCCAAACAGCGTGTCGCGGTCCGCCAACTCCACGATGTGCCCCAGGTACATCACGGCCACCCGGTGACTGATGTGGCGCACCACGGCGAGATCGTGCGCCACGAACAGATAGGCCAGGCCGAACTCGGCCTGCAGGTCCATCAGCAGGTTCACGACCTGCGCCTGCACGGACACGTCGAGCGCCGACACCGGTTCATCGCACACGATCAACCTGGGGTTGAGCGCGAGGGCGCGCGCGATGCCCAGGCGCTGGCGTTGCCCGCCCGAGAATTCGTGCGGGTATTTCCTCTCCGCCTCGGGCCGCAGGCCGACTTTCGCAAACAGCCACTGCACCCGCTCACGCCGCTGCGCGGCGTTGGCGCCACTGAAGTTGCGCAAGGGCTCGGCCACGATGTCCCCGGCCGAAAGACGCGGACTCAGCGAGGCATAGGGGTCCTGAAAAATGATCTGCAGGTCACGCCGGCGCTGCCGCATCTGATCGGGATCCAGTGTCAGCAATTCCTCGCCGTCGAGCTTCACCGAACCGGAGGTGGGCTCGACCAGCCGCAGCACCGACTTGGCGGTGGTCGTCTTGCCGCAACCCGATTCGCCGACGAGCGACAGCGTTTCGCCGCGCGCCACGGTGAAGGACACTCCGTCCACGGCCTGGATGGGGGGCCTGGGCGCACTGAACCAGTGGCGTGGGGAGGTGTAGTGCTTGCGCAAGTCCGTGACCTCAAGCAGCGGGGGCGTGGTCATTGGAATACCTTCGCCCTCGCGGGCTGCGGTGCGAGCTTGCTTGGAGCGGCCCATCGCGGCGCTCATGCGACGACCTCCGCCGCATCGACGCGGCCTTCCTCGACCGCGAAGCAGGCCACCACGTGGTCCTCGCCCTGGGCCGAAAGGGCGGGGCTTTCCTCTCGACAGCGTGGCTGCGCGTGACGGCACCGCGCCGCGAACGCACAGCCACGCCCCAGCTCGATCAGCGAGGGCACCATGCCGGGAATTTCCGTCAGCCGGCTCATGCGGCTGTTCATGGCGGGCATGGAGGCCATCAGCGCGCGGGTGTAGGGGTGCAATGGCCGTTGGAACAGGCTCGGCACATCGGCCTCCTCGACCTTGCGCCCGGCATACATCACCACCACGCGGTCGCAGCTTTCGGCCACCACGCCCAGGTCGTGCGTGATCATCACCACCCCCATGCCGAGTTCCTTCTGCAGGCGCCTGATCAACTCCAGAATCTGCGCCTGGATGGTCACGTCCAGCGCGGTGGTCGGCTCGTCGGCGATCAGCAGCTCGGGGTTGCAGGCCAGGGCCAGCCCGATCATCACCCGCTGGCGCATGCCCCCCGAAAGCTGGTGCGGGTATTCGAGGGCGCGCCGTTCGGGCTCGGGGATCTGCACCAGGCGCAGCATCGCCACGGCGCGCCGCATCGCTTCAGCGCGGCTGGTGTCCTGGTGGACCAGCACGGTTTCGGCGATCTGCCGCCCCACGGTCAGGACCGGGTTGAGCGAGGTCATCGGCTCCTGGAAAATCATCGAGATCCGGTTGCCGCGAATCTGGCGCATCTCGCGTTCGGAGAGGTCGAGCAAATTGGTTCCGCGGTAGCGCACGGCGCCCATGTGGCGTGCGGGTGGCGAGGCCAGCAGCCGCAAAATGGTCAGCGCCGTGACACTCTTGCCGCAGCCGGACTCGCCGACCACGCCCACCGTCTTGCCAGCTTCGACCGTGAAGGAAACACCGTCGACCGGACGCACCGTGCCGGCCAGCGTGTCGAACCAGGTACGCAGGTTGTCCACCTCGAGCAGGGGGAGCGCAACAGAAGCTCGCGGAACGAATGGGGTCGTGGTCATGGGTTTGCCGCTCAGATCTGCCTGGCCAGCCGCGGGTCCAGCATGTCGCGCAGCCCGTCTCCCAGCATGTTGATGGCCAGCACCGTGACGGCCAGCAGCAGCCCCGGGTACAGAATGATGTGAAAGGCGACGGCGACGAAGTTGCGTCCCTCGGCCATCATGTTGCCCCAGCTGGGCGTCTGCGCCGGCACCCCGACCCCGAGAAATGAAAGCGAAGCCTCGATCAGCACCGCCGAGGCGCCGACAAAGGTGGCCTGCACGATCAACGGGGCCACCATGTTGGGCAGCACGTGCCGCCACAGGATGACGGGCAGTCGCGTGCCCACGGCATGCGCCGCCTCGACGAACAACTGCTCGCGCAAGGTCAGCGAGAGGGAGCGGACGAGCCGCACCACGCGGGGGATCTCGGGCACCGTGATGGCCACAATGACCGTGGTCAGGCTCGCGCGCGTGACCGCCATGAGCGCAATGGCGAGCAGGATGCCAGGGATGGCCATCAGCCCGTCCATCACGCGCATCACCGGGCCGTCGGCCCAGCGGACGAACCCGGCCACCAGTCCCAGCAGCACGCCGCCCAGCGTGGCCAGGGTCGCCACCGAAAGCGCCACCACCATGGAGACGCGGCCGCCCCACGCCGCCCGGCTGAACACATCCCGGCCCAGCGCATCGGTGCCGAAGTAGTGCTCCGCAGAGGGCGGTTGCATGCGTGTGAGCGGGTCGATGTCCTGTGGATCGTGGGTCGCGATCCACGGCGCGGCGACGGCAATGATCGCGACCACGACCAGCAACAGCGCGCCCAGGATCAGCGTGGGGTTTTTGCGTGCCCAGCGCCAACGTGCCCGAGCGACGGGCGAGGTCTCTTCGATCTCCGGAACAGTGGAAAGGGTGGACTTCATGCCTCGAGCCAGCGGGGTCAGTATCGGATGCGCGGATCGAACAGGCGGTAGCTCAGATCGATCAGCAGGTTGATCAGCACATAGACACCGGCCGACAACAGCAGCACGCTCTGGATGACCGGGTAGTCATGGTGCTGCACCGAATCGATCACCAGGCGACCGATGCCCGGAATGGCAAACACGGTTTCCGTGACGACCACGCCGCCGATCAGCAGGGCGATCCCGACACCCACCGTGGTGGCGATGGGAATGGCCGCGTTGCGCAGCGCGTGGCCGAGCACGGCCGGCACGCCCAGCCCCTTGGCGCGTGCCGTGCGGATGTAGTCCTCCTGCAGCACCTCCATGACGGTGGCACGCGTCATGCGCGTGACGAGCGCGATGTACACGAGCGCCAGGTTGACGCAGGGCAGCGCCAGACTGGCCAGCCACGCCCCCACGCCCTGCGACAGACGCGTGTAACCCTGCACCGGGAACAGCGACAGGCGGATGGCAAAGACATGGATCAGCAAATAGCCCACCAGGAACACCGGGACCGAAAAAGCGAGCACAGAGAACACCATCACCAGCCGGTCGATCCAGGTTCCGGCCCGGTGGGCCGCCAGCGTCCCCAATGGCACGGCGACGCACACCGTCAGCGCCATGGTCAGCGCCGCGATGGACAAGGTCGGTTCGAGCCGTTGGGCCAACAGTTGCGTGACGGGCACCTGCGTGAAGATGGAGGTGCCCAGGTCACCTGACAGCAGGTGCTCCAACCACAGCGCGAACTGCCGCCACAGCGGCTGGTCCAGACCCAGGACGGCGCGCAGTTTCTCGATGTCCTCGCTGGTGGCGAGGTCCCCGGCGATCAATGCAGCCGGGTCCCCCGGCGACAGGTGGATCAGCAGGAACACCACCACCGCCACCACGCCCATCACGGGCAGGGTGGCCAGCAGGCGCCGCAGAAGGTGGTTCATCGGCCTGGCGTCCGCGGGTGGGGAATGATGTCGGAATGGCTCACCGCGCGCCCGGGTTCATTTGTCGAGCATCCACACCGTGGGCAAGCCGCTGTTGAGCTTTTCTCCACCCTTGATGGTCTTGCGGATCGCGATGGCTGGCGTGTACTGTCCCACGTTGATGTAGGGCAGGACGTCATAGGCTCGCTTCTGGAAATCATCGAGCAGCTGCCGGCGCTTGGCCGGAACGGTCTCCTTGATCCAGGCGCTGCGCAACTCGTCCAGCGTCTTGTCGCACGGCCAGCCAGGCAGGCTGTTGCCGCAGGCGGCGCCGAGGTAGGCGTTGGTGATCGGCGAGTCAGCGTCGAAGCCGCCGGCCACCGTCACGTACATGCTCCAGCCACCCGCGTCGGGTGCGTCGCGCTTGGCGCGGCGCGCGCCAATGGAGGCCCAGTCCATGTTCTGCGTGTCCACGTTCATGCCGATGCTGCGCATGGTCTGGGCTGCCATGAGAGCGATGGCGTTGAGGTACGTGATGTCGGTGGGGACCAGCAGCACGACCTTTTCTCCCTTGTAGCCGGATTCGGCCAGCAGCTGTTTGGCCTTGGCGACATCCGCCGTGCGGTAGGGCGCGGCGCCCGCTTCGGTGTGGTTGGGACCACCGCACAGGAACAGGGCCGGGCAATAGGTGACACGCATATCGAGCGGGTACCCCATCGCGGCAGTGAAACGCTCCTGGCTCACGGCCTTGAGCACGGCTTGCCGGACCTTGGCATTGTTGAAGGGCGGGTGCAACTGGTTCATGATCATCCAGCCCTGCCAGGCGCCTGAAGGGGTGACCTTGATGTTGGGGTCCGCACGCAACGGCGTGATGTAGTCCGGCGGCACCTGCTCGATATAGTCCACCTCCCCTTTTTGCAGCGCGGCGATGGCGCTGTTGGCGTCAGGCAGGTAAAGCCATTCGACCCGGTCGAACACCGTCTTCTTGCTGCCGGAAAGGTGGTTGGAGGGCTCGCTGCGCGCCACGTAATGCGGATTCCTGACGAACACCACCTTGTTGCCGGGGACCCATTCGTCGCGCTTGAAGACAAAGGGGCCGGAGCCGAGCACCTCGGTCAGCGGCGACGTGGCGGGCATCTTGGCCAGGCGCTCGGGCATGATGACCGGCGGGAATCCCGAGGGCTTGGACAGGCCCTCCAGCACCAGGCCGAAGGGCTCCTTGAGTTTGAGCGTCAACGTGCTTGCGTTGACCGCTTTCCACTCCGGGCCGGAGGCCGCCATGGCGCGGCCGATACTGTCCTTGCCGGCCCAGCGCTGAATCGAAGCCACCGCATCCGCCGCGGTCACTGGACTGCCGTCGGAAAACTTGAGCCCCGGCCGCAGCGTGAACGACCATTCCAGGCCATTCTTGGAGACCGTGTACTTCTCCACCATCTGTGGCCTGGGCACGCCCTGGTCATCGCGGCCGAACAACATGTCATACACCATGTAACCGAAATTGCGGGTGATGTAGGCGGTGGTGAATGTCGGGTCGAGAATCTTCACGTCCGCGTGGGCGACCACGCGCAGGGTCTTGGTCTGGGCCTGCGCCGGCAGACCGGCGCCCCCGAGCACGAGGGCACCCAAACAAGCCAGGGCGGCAAGTGTGCGTCTTTTCATTTGCGTTTCTCCTTCTGGGCGGTGGAAAGCTCGACAGCGGGATCACGGCCTCAGCGGCCATCGGGACCGCTTTGCCTTGCGGTAGGGCAGGGTGTTGATGTCGCGCGCCACCGAACCCGGCGCGTCGGCATAGATCACGTGCCGCGCGATCTTCGAGAACGAGGCATGGAAATGCTGCGAGGACTTGACCACGATGATCTTTTGATTCGCCAATTCGCAACCGGCACCCGTGAACAGATCCGTGCCGATGGCCTGGTTGCGCAGCGTGCACAGCAGGATGTCGATGCCCCGCGCTTCGACCAGCGCGCAGTCGCCCATGGGCGTGGGCGTGCCCGACAGGCCGGTCTGGATCAGATCTGGCGCGAGGGCTTTCACGGTGCATTCGAGATCCAGCGGATCGCCAGAAAGCGGGCTGATCTTGCCACCGATGCGCATGGGCAGGCGCGCGCCAGCGCCGGCTTCGAACGCGATGCGCACGGCGACCGGGTCCCACATCGGGCCCACCGCGGCACGGGCGATGCCCCGCTCCAGCATGCGCCGCAGAATGAAAGTGGCGTCACCAGCGGCACCGCCACCCGGGTTGTCCGCGCCGTCGGCGATCACGACCGGTCCACCCTCGAAGGCCAGCGCCTCGTCCAGCGCGGCATCCACGTCCGGATAGGCTGGTGAAAGCTGTTCGCGCATGGAAATCAGCTCGTCGGCCAGCTGGCGGGCCAGCGCGGCCGCCCCGGCCGGGTCGTTGTCGGTGTAGACGAACAGCTGGGTGCCCATGTCGGGCACGTCGCCCCAGGGGAAGCCATGCGTGATCGAGATCGACAGCACGCCGTGATGGCCCTCGAACGACTGGATCCGGTCGACGAAGGCACGCGCTGGATGGCGCGAGGTGTGGATCGTCACGGCCATGTCGCAGTCCACCACCGCCGCGGTGGGCCGGATGCGCTTTTCCGCCGTGGCCGCACACAGGTCCACCAGTTCCAGTGCCCGTTCCAGCACATCGGTGTGGGGATACTCCTTGTAGGACACCAGCACATCGGCGTTGTCCAGCATGGTGCGGCTGAGGTGGTGGTGAGGGTCGAGCTCCGCGCCCACCACCACCTCAGGCCCCACCATCTGCCGTACACGCGTCAGCAGATCGCCCTCGCAGTCGTCATAGCCTTCGGCCACCATCGCGCCATGCAGGCCAAGCAGCACCATGTCCACCGGCAGGGCCGCGCGCAGGTCGCGCAGCAACTCGTCGCGCAGTGTTTCGTAGGCATGACGCGTGGTCACGCCGCTGGGCTGCGCGCCGGCCACCAGCCCTTCGACCAGATCCCAGCCGCGCGCGGCGCCCCGCAGCCGCGCCGCCCACAGCGGCCCGCTGAAATAGAGCATGTGGTCGGGATGGCTGCCCGCCGGGAAATAGCCACGGTCGCGGAACGAGGCCAGCCCGGTGGGCATGGGCCCGAAGGTGTTGGTTTCGGTGGCGAGGGCGCCGCTGAAAACGCGCATGGTGAAGTGGGTCGGGGTCGGAGGGTTGATGAGAGGAAATCAGGGCGTGACGGCGCCGTTCGTTTCCGCATGGGCGACCGACCGCCGCGGGCCGAGCTTCGCGGCGGTCAATCCGAAGGCCGCGATGTGCTCCGGGATCGACTGCCCGCGTGCCAGTGCCGCACAGGCCTCGCCCATCGCCGCCGAGGTCTGGATGCCGTAGCCGCCCTGCGCCGCGACCCAGAAAAAGCCTGGCGCGTCCGCGTCGAAGCCGCCCACCAGGTCGCCATCGGCGACGAAGGAGCGCAGGCCGGCCCAGGTGCGGGTGGGCCGGCGAATGGTGAGCGTGGTCATCTGCTCGATGCGGTGGATGGCCAGGGCGATGTCCATTTCCTCGGGCTGGACGTCATGCGGTTCGACCCGGTCCGCGTTCGCGGGCGAGCCCAGCAGCATGCCCGCGTCCGGTTTGAAATACCAGTCCTCGCTGGCGCCATAGACCATGGGCCAGCCGGCGGTGGCCACGCCGTCGGGCGGTGCGAAGATGAGCGCGGAGCGGCGGCGCGGTTCGAGGCCTAGTGGCCTGACTCCTGCGAGCCCCGCCACCACGTCGGCCCAGGCCCCGGCCGCATTCAGCACCACGGGGGCTTCGTAGACGGCGTCGCCAGCGGTGACCCGCCAATGGCCGGAGACGCGCTGGAGCGCGGTCACACCGGCATCGCAGACGAGCTTTCCGCCCGCGCGCCGGAAGCCGCGCAGGTAGCCCTGGTGAATGGCATGCACGTCCATGTCGGCGGCATCGGGCTCGATCAGGGCGCCGATGAGCTGTTCCTCGCGCAACACCGGGACCCGCGCACAGGCGGCGGCGGCGTCGAGCAGACACGCGCGTGGCGAGACGGCCCGCAGGATGTCCCAGTGCTCGGCAAGCAGGGCTTCCTGCCCGCGCGTGGCGACCATCATCGCGCCGCGCGGCGTCAACAAGGGATGGTCCGCGAATCCCGGTGGCGGGTCCTGCAGAAAGGCGCGGCTGGCCATGGTGAGCGCGCGCACCTGAGGTGTGCCATAGCTTTCCATGAACAGCGCCGCCGAACGGCCCGTGGCGTGGTAGCCCGGCTGCGACTCGCGCTCGAGCAGGACGACCTTGCCATGCGGCGCGAGCCAGTAGGCGACCGAGGCCCCGGCGATGCCGCCGCCAATGATGAGGAAATCGACCTGCAGGGTGGGATGCGTCGTTTTCATCGACGTGCACGCGAGGGGTTTCTGGAATAGGTCGCCATGGTTTCCGCGATGTTCGATCGGGGCAGTGTACGCAGGGTTTTGCGTATCTGCAAATCCATTTCAGCTCATTTTGTTCAGGACAAGCGCGCTTGACAGCAAGACACATCCATGGTGTGGATTTGCATATCAGCAAATTTCGGCCCTGACCCTGGCCCGCACGGCAACCCTGGTCGGCCACGAAGGCAGCTGGCAGAATCGCCACGAAAGAAAGAACGAGATGGCAAGCTTGAAAACCACCACGGGCACTGGCGGCCCGGCGCACACGCTGGACCGCGGCACCTTCGGCAAGCGCTTGCGGGCCGCGCGCAAGCAGCACGGCTGGACACTGGCCCAAGTGGCCGAGTTGTCGGGCGTCTCCATCACCACCATTTCCCGCGCCGAGCGGGGGCAGTTGGCGCTGAGCTACGAGAAATTCACCGCGCTGGGACGCGCGTTGCGCATGGACATGGGCGCGATGTTCGCTGAGGCCGGCGGCATGGTCACCCCGTTCGCGGGCCCGATCGTCACGCGCGCGGGCGAGGGCGTGGTCTACCGGGGCCTGTCCCTCGCCTACGAGTTTCTGGGCACCACCGTCATGGGCAAGCAGATGAGCCCCATCCTGGGCACTGTCCACGCCCGGCGGGTCAATGGCCCGGAAGACATGGCCCGCCATCCCGGCGAGGAGTTCGTGCACGTGCTCAGCGGTGTCATCGAGGTCCATTTCGAGAATGGTCAGAGCGTTCGGCTCGGGCGCGGGGATTCGCTGTACTTCGACAGTCGCATCGGCCACGCCTACATCTCCACGAGCCGCCGGCAGGCCAGGATCATCGGGGTCACGACCAATGAGAGCAGCACGATGCGGCTGGCACGCGAGGAGGTCGAATCGCGGGGCGCCCCTCGACGCAAGGTCACCCCCCCTCGCACAGGCGGCAAGGCAGGCGCCGCGTGACAGGGCACGCGCAACGCACGCGCCCCTGAGGCACGGCCCAAGTCCGGGCCTGCTTCCTGCCCCCGACAACGGCGGCCGCTCCACCAGGGTGGTCGAAAAGTATCAAAAGATGAGACTCATCGTCTTATTCTTTTTGACAAGTCGATTCAAGTTCTGTTCTTCCATCCCGCCACCGCCACACTTGACCGCATGTTCAACCCCCTGCAAAGAGGTGCCATGCACAAGCTGATTCAACCCACCGTCCGGAGGCCCTTCGCCACCGCCGCGAAATTGCGCGGGGTGGGGGTGGGCCTGGCCCTCGGCGCCGCCCTGTTCATCCTGTCCACCTCTTCGGCGCGGGCACAAAGCGAGGCCTCGGCGGCACTGTCCATGCTGCCCGTGGCGTCTGTCGTGGGCGTGGCTTCGGTGGCAGGCGCCGCGGCCGGGCAGGCCAGCACGGTCCCGCTGGCACTGAGCGCCGCGGGCGCGGTCTTCACCGTGAAGACCGTGCAAGCTTCCGCGCGCGGCACGATCTACCTGCTGGAGCGGGTCGCGGACGGCGCGCGCGTGAGCGTAGAGGTGACGGCGCGCGGCGTTGGCACGGCGTCCCTGGCCGTGGGCAGTGCCGTGACGGTCAGCGTGGTCGGCTCCGGCATCCTGCTGTCGGTTGCCGGCGAGGTGATGGCGTTCATCCCCAACGCCATGGGTCGGGCCCTGCTGCACGACGAGCGCCTGGCCGACCGAAGGGACACGCGATGAAACAACTCTTCCCGCGCCTGACACGGCCGTCGCTCGCCGCGCTGGCCTTCACGCTGGCCTTCACGCTGGCCTTCACGCTGGCCTGCTCCGCAGCCGCGCAGGCGGGCCACCCGTGCGAAACCAAGCCCCCCACGCTGCAAACAATCACCCGCGGACTGGCCCTGGCCGAGCGCACCCAGGCCGCGCTGGAAGCCGAGTTCGCGCGCTCGGGCGCACAGGTGGCGGTGCTGGCCCGCGCCGGGCAGGACCTGACGAAGTACGGCGTGCACTGGTCCCACCTCGGGTGGGCTTACCGGACGAACGGCCCCGGCGCGCAGCCCACCTGGCGCGTGGTGCACAAGCTCAATCGCTGTGGCTCCGCCGAGGCCGCCATCCACCGCCAGGGGCTGGCCGAGTTCTTCCTGGACGACCTGTGGCGCTTCGAAGCCGCCTGGGCCGTGCCCACGCCCGAGGTACAACAGCGGCTGTTGCCGATGCTGGACGAGAACGCCCGCGCCGTGGCCCTGCACCACAAACCCTACAGCGTCGTCAGCTACGCCTGGGGCCAGACCTACCAGCAGTCGAACCAGTGGGCCGTGGAAACCCTGGCCGCCGCGATGGCGCCCGAGGTCGTGGCCGGCGCCGGCATCACCGAAGCACGCCAGCGTGCCCAAGCCTGGCTGCGCCTGAAAGGGTACGCTCCAGCGAGCCTGCACATCGACACGCTCACCCGCCTGGGCGGGCGCCTGTCGGCGGCCAACGTGGCCTTTGACGATCACCCGGGAGAACAGCGCTTTGCCAACCGCATCGACACCGTCACCGCCGACTCGGTGCTCCGCTGGCTCGAACGCGGCGCCCTGGCCGGGCCTGTGCGCCAGGTCCAAAGCCATGAGTTTTAGGGAAAAATGGCCATTCCCATTGTCAATTGGTCACAATGCGCTATTATTTTTGAAGTTTTCACTGGAGTCATCCCATGAGCAAAGCCCTGCGCCTGTCTGAAAAGTGGTTCCGCCGCGGCCTGTGGCTGGTGGCCATCGTCTTCGCCGGCTTCCTGATCGGCCTGGGGGGCACCATCGTGGGCGACCTGCCCAAGGTGGAGCAGCGCGCCACGCTGGACGATTTCATGGACCCGGCCGCCACCCCGCCGCTGCGCGAGGCCATCCGCGAGGCCCGACGCCAGGGCCGGGACGCGCAGGCAGCGCTGGAGCAGGCGAAGCTGAAGCTGCAGGTGGCCCGGGCCGACAACCAGGCCGCCCGCGAAACCTTCAACAATTGGCTGGCCACGCGCCGCGCCACCGGCGCCGCCGGACAGGACGCCGAACTGGTCGAGCGCACCGCACGGCTGGACGGGTTGCGCCAGGCTGAACGCGACGCCGAGGCCGCCGTGGAAGCGCAGCAGCAGAACGCGCTCGACGCCAGCCAGGCCGAGAGCCGCGCCCAGGCCCGGCTGGAGGACTTGCAAGGCGCGGCGCACAGCGCGCTGCAAAAAGCCCGGCGCGCGCAGGAACTGCGCGTCTTCCTCTATCGGCTCGCGCTCACGCTGCCGCTGCTGGTGGCCGCCGGCTGGCTGTTCGCGAAGAAGCGCAAGGGCACATACTGGCCTTTTGTCTGGGGTTTCATCTTCTTCGCGCTGTTCGCCTTCTTCGTCGAGCTGGTGCCGTACCTGCCCAGCTATGGCGGCTATGTGCGCTACATCGTCGGCATCGCCATCACTGCCCTGGTCGGGCGCTATGCCATCCTGGCGCTCAACCGCTACCTGGAACGCCAGAAACTGGCCGAAAGTCTGCCCGACGCCGAGCGGCGCAAGGAATTGGGCTACGACGTGGCGCTGGCCCGTCTGGCCAAGGGGGTGTGCCCGGGCTGCGAGCGGACAGTGGATTTGAAGGACGAGAAAAACGACTTCTGCCCCCACTGCGGCATCGGCCTGCATGACCACTGCGACCACTGCCAGGCCCGCAAGAGCGCGTTTTCACGCTTCTGCCATGCCTGCGGGACGGCGGGGCAGCGGGCGCCGACCTCCCCGGTGTGATAAAAAAAGGCCGGCGCGCCCGGCTTTCGCCTGCGGGCGCGGTCATCCCAACCTCAAATTCACGCAGGAGTTTTCATGGGCTTTTTCTCAAAGATCTTCTCCAAGATTTTCCCGTCCGCCAACGCTGCCGAGGTGGTGACCACACCGCCGGCGCCGGCCCCTGCGGGCGCGCCCGCGGCACCCGCGGCCCCGGCCCCGGCATCGCCGTCGCCCATCGCGCTGGGCGAGGTGGCTCCGATCCTCGACGCCATGCCGGGCGCCAAGGCCCTGAACTGGCGCACCTCCATCGTGGATCTGCTCAAGCTGCTGGGTCTGGACAGCAGTCTGGCCGCGCGCAAGGAGCTGGCCGCCGAGCTGCACTACAGCGGCAGCGACGAGCCCGGCTCGGCCGCCTGGAACATCTGGCTGCACAAGCAGGTCATGGGCTGCATCGCCGCCAACGGCGGCACCCTGCCGCCCGAGCTGCGCGACTGATCTGGCGCGGCGTGCCGGCGTCAGCCGCCGTGCGATGGTGGCCGGGGCGCGGTCCCTGGCCTGGCTCTACGAGTTGGGTGTGGTTCAGTGCATCGCTCAGACCCCGCGCGCCCGGTCCGCCGCGAACCGCAGGCGGAACGCGCCGAAATCGCCCGCGTCCAGCGCCTCGCGCACCTCGCGCATCAGGTTCAGGTAGTAGTGCAGGTTGTGGACCGTGGTGAGCATGGGGCCGAGCATCTCGCCGCAGCGGTCCAGATGATGAAGGTAGGCGCGCGAAAAGCCACCGCGCCCGCCTGCGGCCCAGCTCACGCCTTCCGCGCCCGCGCAGGCGTGGCAGGTGCAGGTCTCGTCGAGCGGGCGGGGGTCGCTCTTGTGGCGGGCGTTGCGGATCTTCAAGTCGCCAAAGCGGGTGAACAGCGTGCCGTTGCGCGCGTTGCGCGTGGGCATGACGCAGTCGAACATGTCGACGCCATCGGCCACGCCCTGCACCAGATCCTCGGGCGTGCCCACGCCCATGAGGTAGCGCGGCTTGTGTGCGGGCAGGCGGTGCGGCGTGTGCGCCATGATCCGCAGCATCTGCTCCTTGGGCTCGCCCACGCTCACGCCGCCGATGGCGTAGCCGGGGAAGTCCATCTCGACCAGCGCCTGCAGCGACTCCTCGCGCAGGTGTTCGAACATGCCGCCTTGCACGATGCCGAACAAGGCGTTGGGATTTTCGAGCCGGGCGAATTCGTCCTTCGACCGCACGGCCCAGCGACGGCTCATTTCCATGCTCTCGCGCGCTTCGGCCTCGGTGGTCACATGACCCTGGGTCTCGTAGGGCGTGCATTCGTCGAGCTGCATGACGATGTCCGAGTTCAGCACGGTCTGGATCCGCATGCTGACCTCGGGCGACATGAACAGCTTGTCGCCGTTGACGGGCGAGGCGAAGTGCACGCCTTCCTCGGTGATCTTGCGCATGGCGCCAAGCGACCAGACCTGAAAGCCACCCGAGTCCGTGAGAATGGGCTTGTCCCATTTCTCGAACTGGTGCAGGCCGCCGAAGCTCTGCATGATGTCCAGGCCCGGGCGCATCCACAGGTGAAAGGTGTTGCCCAGGATGATCTGCGCGCCCATCTCATGCAGGCTGCGCGGCATCACGCCCTTGACCGTGCCGTAGGTGCCCACGGGCATGAAGATGGGGGTCTGCACCACGCCATGGTTGAGCGTGAGGCGGCCGCGGCGCGCGTAGCTGTGCGGGTCGGTGTTGAGCAGGTCGAACTGAAGCATGGGTTGACTCGGGGGGAACACGCAGGCGTGTTCAGGGCTGGGGCGCGACCACGATCACGCTGCGATTGCGGTCTTCGACGATCCACAGGCGGCTCGCGTGATCGATCGTCATGCCCGCGGGGTTGCCGAGCGGGCGCACGCCAGGCTGGGCGTCCCAGCCGCCCACCAGGTCGCGGCGCTCGCCAACCGGGCGGCCCTGAGCATCGAGACGCCAGCCCACGATGCGGTGGCCTCCGGTGCGGTAGCCATGCCACGCGGCCAGCAGCAGCCCGGCCCACGGGGTCTTCGCACCGCCCGCCGGCACCGCGAGCAGTTGCAGTGGCGCCACATGCGCCGGCCAGGCGGCGAACGGCGGACGGTGGTCGGCGCAGCGCACGCGGGTGTCGTAGCCTCGCGTGGCCTGCGTCCGGCCCTGCGCGTCGCTCACGCAGTAAGGCCAGCCGTACGACCCGCCGGGCACCAGCTCGTTCAGCTCCTCGGCAGGCAGCGCGGCCTCGGCATAGTCGACCGAATTCTCGGCCTGCCACAGCCGCACCGCGCCATCGGCGGCGACCGTGCTGGCCAGGCCCAGCGAATTGCGCAGCCCGGTGGCCAGCGGTTTGAAGCTCTGCAGGTCGAAGGCCTGCCCACCGAAGCGGGCCACGTACACCGCCCCACGAGGTTGCGGCCCGAGCGTCTCGGGGCAAGGCAGGGGCTGCCGCGAATCGCTGTCCCGGCAGGCGTCGGTGGCCGACCCGAGGTTGACCAGCAGGCGGCCGTCGGCGGTAAAGACCAGTTCCTTCAGCGGGTGCGCGCCGTCGGCGGGAAGACCGGTCAGAATCTCCTCGCGCTGCACGGCATCCCCCAGCGGCGTGCGCCAGACGCTGCCCGCTTCGCCGACATAGATCCGCCCGTCGGGCCCCCGCGTCAGGCCGTGGGGGCGGTCGAGCCCGCTGGCCAGCACGCGCACCCGGCGGGCCTCGCCGGCCGGCAAATCGGTGCGCAGCTCCAGCAGCCGACCACGCCGTGGTTCCCAACTGCCCATGTCGATGATCCAGAAACGGCCTGGCGCCACTTCCAGCAGGCGACGGGGCATGCGCAGGCCATCGCGCCGGTCGGCCACCAGGCCCGCGCACCAGCCCGCCGGCACCTGCAGCGCCACGCCAGGGTAGCCGGCGCAAGCCGCCTGCGGCGCGTACGCGGAAGCGGGCTGCGCAGGCGCCGCCGCTGGCGCCCCGCCGGCCAGCAGGGTCAGGAGCAGCGCTTTCCTCATGGCGTGTCGGCACGCTGCAGCAGCATGGCGTCGCCGTAGCTGAAGAAGCGGTATTTCTCCCGAATGGCATGCGCGTACAACGCGCGAACATGGGCATGACCGGCAAAGGCACTCACCAGCATCATCAGTGTGCTCCTGGGCAAATGAAAGTTCGTGACGAGCAGATCGACCACCTGGAACGCGAAACCCGGCGTGATGAAGATCCGCGTGTCGCCGCTGGCCTGTCCGGACCGGGCCCAGGATTCGAGCGCGCGCACCGTCGTCGTACCGACGGCCACCACGCGGCCGCCGCGCTCGCGGCAGGCGGTGATGGCCTGCCGCGTGGCGGACGGCACGTCGCACCACTCACTGTGCATGATGTGCTCGGACAGCTTGTCCGTCTTGACGGGCTGGAAAGTGCCCGCCCCGACATGCAGGGTGACGCTGGCGGTGGCGATGCCGCGGCGGGCCAGTTCCGCCAGCAGAGGCCTGTCGAAATGCAGCGCCGCCGTGGGCGCGGCCACCGCGCCGGGGTGGCGGGCAAAGACCGTTTGATAGCGCTCGGCGTCCTCGGCCGAATCCTCGTGGGCAATGTAGGGCGGCAGGGGCACGTGGCCATGGCGCGCCATCAGCGCGTGGGGGTCGTCACTCAGCCGCAGGCGAAACAGCGCGCCTTGCGCGTCGGGCCATCGGCCCAGCAGGGTGGCGGTGAAGCCCCCCGCCATGGCCAGCGTGGCCCCCGGCGGCGGCTTCTTGCTGACCTTCATGTGGGCGGCGACCTCATGATTCGGCAGCACCCGCTCCACCAGCAATTCGACCTTGCCTCCCGTGGTCTTTTCGCCGAACAGCCGCGCATGAATGACCCGGGTGTCGTTGAACACCAGCAGGTCGCCGGCCTGCAACAGCCCTGGCAGGTCGCGAAACACCCGGTCCCTCGGCACGGCCGCCGTGCCGTCGAGCAGCCGCGCGCCGCTGCGCTCGGGGGCAGGGTGCTGCGCGATCAGTTCGGGCGGCAGATCGAAATCAAAGTCGGCCAGGGTAAACACCCGGGCGTCGGCATGCGCTGGAACGGCTTGGGAAGGCATCGGCATCTCACTCGAGGGCCGGACAGGCCCGTGCCAAGGAAAAGGAAAACGGGCGGGCGCGACTCCCGCCACGCCTGCGGCGCAAATGCCACAGGCGACATGCCGATGTTAGCGGCTTCCGTGACCCCGCGCCCGTCAGACGTAGGGGTGCGGCACGGGGGGATGCGCCGCGGCCTGATGCAGGGCGGCGCGCCGGACCGCGGCCCGGCTGGGCGCGGCGGGCCGATCGTCCTCCGGCAGGGCGCCTTCGGCACGGGCCAGGGCCGCCTGCAAGTCGGCCATCACCCGGGCATCCTTGCTGGCAATGGCCCACAGCCGGGCGTCGGCGCGGCGCTGCGCCACGCGGGCCGACCAGGCGTCCAGCGCCGACACCACCCGGCCGGAGAAGCGGCGGACCGTGCCGCCAAGCAGGGCCAGCGCGGCAAAACCCACCGCCCAGAGCGCGGCCCAGGCCACCATCAGATGGCCATTGGCCAAGGTTTCCATCAATTGGTCGGCCACGACGAGCACGGCCGACACGATGGCCGCCAGCAGAAAGGCCGCCAGGCCGCGGGCGCTGTCGAAATGCCCGCGCCCCTGGTCCCCCCGCGACGGAACGCCGACCGGTGCGGTCATGCCCGCCAGTTGCGGGGCAAGCTTGCTTTGGGCAAAGTGGTTCATCCGGGTACCCTTCCTTGGTGACGGCCGAGGCGCGATGCTGCGGCCTGTGCGACAGATTAGGGGTTACCCCAGTATCATTCAACTTTATATTGGTGATTCGATTCATTCACATTGGGAATGTTTTAGCAGCCATGTCTCCCCCCACGTTCTCGCCCAACTTCCGCACGCTCGATCTGAACCTGTTGCGCGTGTTCGATGAAGTCATGGCGGAGCGCAGCCTGACACGAGCGGCCCACAATCTGTCGTTGACGCAGCCGGCCGTGAGCAATGCGCTGCGCCGGCTGCGCCAGGCCCTTGGCGACGAGCTGATGCAGCGTCATGGCCAGGGCCTGGCCCCCACGCCCCACGCGCTGGCGCTGTGGCCGGGGGTCCGCGATGCGTTGCAGGCGCTGCAGGCCACGTTGGCGCCCAGCACGTTCGCGCCAGCCGGCGCGACCAATGC
The DNA here is from genome assembly GCA_023396625.1 of Pseudomonadota bacterium. Classification (GTDB taxonomy): domain Bacteria; phylum Pseudomonadota; class Gammaproteobacteria; order Burkholderiales; family Burkholderiaceae_C; genus JAEWVY01. The sequence continues at coordinate 27,857 of JAEWVY010000217.1, forward strand.
CTTCGTGCTCGCCATGGCCGACGCCACCGCGGCGACACTGATTCCCGGGCTGGTGGCCATTGTCGACAAGGAGGCCCCCGGGGTGTCGCTGCGGGTCGTGCCGCTGACCACCCGCGATCCGCGCCAGCTGCTGGAGGATGCCCTCGCCGACCTGGCGCTGGGCTACTTTCCCGGCGTGCTGACCGACCTGACCGTGCGCGAGCAGGGCAACGAGGTGGTGGCCTTCTCGCATCAGCGGCTGTATGGCGGCCAATACGTGTGCGTCATGCGACGCGACCACCCACTGGCCCGCGGGCCGCTCACGCTGGACCGGTACTGCGCGGCACGCCACCTGCTGGTGAGTTTCTCCGGCCGGCCCTGGGGCTTCATCGACGAGGCCCTGGCGTCCCTGGGTCGCCAGCGTCGGGTGGTGCTCACGGTCAACCAGTTCTTCACCGCCGGGCGCGTGGTGGCCGATTCCGCCCTGCTGACCGTGCTGCCCCGGCATTTCGTGCGCCAAACCGGCATGGCCGACGCGCTGACCCTGCGCGAGCTGCCCTTCGAGGCCCCGGCCGTGCACGTCGAGGCGCTGTGGCATCGCCGCCGCCAGAACGACAGCGCCCACCAGTGGCTGCGCCAGGCGCTGGCCCGCGTCAGCACCTCCGCCTTCGACTCCTGAATCAATAGCTGACTAGGTCCATACGACGCTGGAAAACGGCGTTTTTTACTCGAATTCTTTGCGCCCATCTCTTCCGCTACACTGGTCCGCATGAGAATCCAGCTGCTGTCCGACCTGCACCTGGAAAGCGAACCGGACTTCGTCCCCCAGCCGGCGCCCGAGGCAGGGCTGCTGGTGCTGGCCGGCGACATTGGCTCCTATCAACCCGGATCGGCGCTGACGGCCCAGGACGACAGCGATTTCGGCCTGGCGCGGTTTTCCCCGCGCCGGGGCTGGCCCACGCCGGTGCTGTTCGTGCCGGGCAACCATGAATACGACGGGCTCGACTTCGACGCGGCGCACGACCGGCTGCGCGAGACCTGCGACCGCCTGGGCCTGCTGTGGCTCGAACGCGAGACCCGGGTCCTCGATGGCGTGCGCTTCATCGGCACCACGCTGTGGAGCGACTTCGACGCGCTGGCGCCGCCGGCCCATGCCGCCGCGGCCGGGCCCCACGGCTTGAAGCAACAGCTGCAGGCACGCGAGAAAGCGTTCCGGGCCGCGAATTTCTATTTGCGGAAAACCGGCACCACGCGGGGTGGCGAGCCCTTTCTGGCCGAGGCCGTGCGCGAGCAAGCGCTGGCCTGCCAGCAATGGCTGCGCCACGCGCTGGCCGCCCCTTTCGATGGCCCCACCGTCGTGGTCACGCATTTCGCGCCCAGCCTGCGCAGCGCCGACCCGCGTTACGGCCTGGCCCCCGGCACCGCAGGCTTCTGCAACGCGCTGGACGATCTGCTGCCCCATGCCCGGTTGTGGCTGCACGGCCATCTGCACTGCCCGGCCGACTATGTGGTCGGGGGGTGCCGGGTGGTGGCCAACCCCCGGGGCTACGCCCGCAAGAACGAGCAAGGCGCGTTCGACCCGGTCAAGACGCTGCGGCCCGACTGACCGGGCCGGGGCCGCTAGACTTGCCACTTCCCCACTTCCGTCAGGAGTCCGGCCATGAAGATCCTTCTCGCTGTCGATGGCAGCCCGTTCACCAAGAAGATGCTCGCGTATCTGACGACGCACGACGACCTGTTCACCGCGGCCGCCGACTACACCGTCTTCACGGCCCAGCCCCCCTTGCCGCCGCGCGCCCGCGCCGCGGTGGGCAAGGAAGTGGCCGACAGCTACCACGCCGAGGAAGCCGAAAAGGTGCTCGGCCCGGTGTGCAAGTTCCTCGCCCGCCACGGCGTGAACGCAAAGAGCGCCTGGAAAATCGGCCACGCGGGCGAAGCCATCGCCAAGTTTGCCGATGCCGGCAAGTTCGACCTGGTGATCATGGGCTCGCACGGCCACGGCGCGCTCGCCAACCTGGTGATGGGCTCCGTCGCCACCCAGGTTCTCGCGCACAGCCGCACCCCCGTGCTGCTGGTCCGCTGACCGGCTCAGCGCCTCATGTCGGCGACCGCACGCGCGGGCCGCGGTGCAGCGCCTGCGCCGCGGTCCCCGTCAGCGCCGCGCTCAGGGCATCGAGCACGTCGGAGGCCAGGTTCCAGCAGTGCCAGTACAACTGGATCGGCAAGGCGTCCTCGGGCGCGAGATTGACCAGCCGGCCCTGCTCGATGAGCCCGCGCACCAGCAGCTCGGGCAGCACGCTGACCCCCCAGCCCGCCAGCAGGGCACGCACCTGCCCTTCCGAACTGGGCACGAAAGTCTTCGCGAGGCTGACGTTCTTCAAGCCAAAGGCCTTGCCGACGAATTCGGCCTGCATGTCGTCCTTGCGGTTGAAGGCAATGAACGGCACGCGGCTGAAATTGTGCGGCGTGAGGCCCTGTGGCGCATGCTGGCGCGCATAGTCTGGCGAGGCCACCGCCACGTAGTCCATGGCCCCCAGCGACACCAGCCTGCAGCCCCGCAGGGGTTGCCTGAGCGTCGTCACGCAGCCCAGCACCTGGCCCGAGCGCAGCCACTCGTGGGTGAAATCCTGGTCGTCGGTGATGATTTCCAGCGGCAGGCCCTGGCGCACCAGCGGCCCCAGCGCGTCGAGCGCCCAGGTGGCGATGCTGTCGGCGTTGATGGCGATCGCGATGCGCTCTTCCTCGCGGGCGCCGCCACCGAAGCCCGGCGCCAGGTCCTTGAGGTCGCGCTCCAAGTCCGCGCGTAGCAGCCGCAGCTGCTTGGTGTGCTTGAGCAGCAACTGGCCCGCGGGCGTGGCCTTCAGCGGACGGCTGCGCACGATCAACACCGTGCCCACCTGTGCCTCCAGCGCGCGCAGACGCTGCGACACGGCCGACTGCGTGATGTTCAGTCGCTGCGCGGCGCGCTCGAAGCCGGACTCCTCCACGATGGCGGCCAGGCACTCCAGGGCATCGGGGTCGTAGAGGCTCATAAATAAGTTTCTCTGATATAGAACTTAATAGTTTAATTTCTCTTTTTATTCTCGCCAAGCCGGGCCACACTGGCGCCTTCGTTTTTCCCCACACAGCAGCACATGAAAGTCATCGTTCTGGGCGCCGGCATCATCGGCGTGAGCACCGCCTGGCATCTGGCCGAACGGGGCCACGACGTCACCGTCGTGGACCGCCAGCCCGACGCCGCACTGGAAACCAGCTTCGCCAACGCCGCGCAGATCTCGGTGAGCTACTGCGAACCCTGGGCCCACCGCGAGGCCCCGCTGAAAGCGCTCAAATGGATGTTCAGCCGCGAAGCGCCGCTGTTGTTCCGCCCGACGCTGGACTGGCGGCAATGGGCCTGGAGCCTGCGGTTCCTCTCGCAGTGCCACGACGCCGCGTTCGAGCGCAATGTGCGCCAGCTGGTGGCCCTGGGCGCCTACAGCCACGCGGCGCTGAAGGACGTGGTCCGTGCCACCGGCATCACCTACCAGCGGCTGGAGCGGGGCATCGCGCACTATTACACCGACACGAAATCCTTCGACAGCGCGGCCGGCGCGGCCGAACTGATGCGCCGCCACGGGGTGGCGCGCCGGGTGGTGGACCGTGACGAACTGCTGCGGATCGAACCGGCGTTGGCCGCGTTCAGCGACCGCATCGTCGGCGGCACGTTCACGCCCAGCGACGAATCGGGCGACGCCCGCGTATTCACGCAGGCTCTGGCCCGCCGGTGCGCCGAGCGCGGGGTGCAATTCCTGTGGCACCACGACGTCACCCGACTCGACCAGGCCGGCGGCCAGATCACCGGCGTGGCCGTGACGGAACGGGGCCGTGGCGACACCCAGCGCCTGACCGGCGACGCCTATGTCGCGGCCTGCGGCAGCTACACCGCGCCGTTGCTGCGCCGCGTCGGCGTGAATCTGCCGATCTACCCTGGCAAGGGCTACAGCGCCACGTTCCGGATCAAGCGCCCCGAGGCCGCGCCGATGGTGAGCCTGCTCGACGACGGCGTGAAATGCGCCATGAGCCGCCTGGGCGACACGCTGCGCATCGCTGGCACCATCGAGGTCGGCGGCTGGGACCTGACACTGGACACACCGCTGGCGCGCGCCCGCTGCGCGATGCTCGCGCGCCGTGTGGAGCAGGTCTTCCCTGGTGTCTGCGACCTGTCCGAACCCCATTACTGGGCGGGCCTGCGGCCCGCCACGCCGACCAACATCCCCTTCATCGGGCGCACCCACGTCGGCAAGCTCTGGGTCAACGCCGGCCACGGCACGCTGGGCTGGACCCATGGCGCGGGCTCGGGCAAGGCGCTGGCCGAGCTGATGAGCGGCCGGGTGCCGCAGATGGCGTTCGAATTCAGCGGCATCGAGCGCGGCGCACGCGCCGGCGACGTGCTCGCCACGCGCGCCGCCTGACGCCTCCGACACCTGCCGCGTCAAAGGGTCATTTCTTGCGCTGCACCATCAGGTTGCGCTTGGCATCCTCGGGATAGGCAAACGTCACGGCGCCATTGCGCACCTTGCCCATCACCAGCATATTGGCCGTGATGGCGTCCTTGTCCGTGGCGGAAAACGGCCGTTCGTACGTGGCCACCACGCCGTAGTACACCCGGGGCAGGTTCTCCAGCGCCGCCTTGACGGCGGGGCCCGTCAGCTTGCCGTCGCGGATGGCGAACAACGCATAGAGCAGCAGGTACGTGCTGTCATAGGCCTGCGCCGCGGCCATGGGCACCGTCAGGCGGGTCCTGAACTTGCGCGCGTAAGCGCTGAGGAACGCGGCGCGCCGCTCGTTGCTCGGCTCGGCAATGAAGGTCTGCGCCATCAGCGCACCCTCGGCAGCGTCCTTCGCCCCGTCGATGAAGAACGGAAACGACAGCGGCCAAGCACCCACCTGAGGGACTTTCCAGTTCAACTCCCTGCGGCCGTTGGCGATGACGGCATTCTCCGGCCCGACGGTGTAGCTGAACACCACGTCCGCGCCGGCGTCGCGCGCCGCCTTGAGCTCGTCGCGCAAATCCTTCACGCCCAGGGGAAAGCGCGCCACGTGGACGGCCTTGAGGCCCTTGGCCGCCAGCGCCGCCTCGACATCCTTGAGTCCGGCTTCGCCATAACCCGTGGTATCGGCCAGGATGGCGACCTTGTTCCAGCCACGCCGGAGAATATCCTCGACCACGAACGGCGCCTGGATGCTGTCCCTGGCCGAAGTCCGGAAGATGTAGCTCTGCTCGGCGGGGAATTTCGCCGTCAGCGGCGTACCGGTCGAACAGGGAACGATCAGCGGCAGCCTGGCGTTCTGGAAGACGTCGAGCGACTTCTGCGCCACGCCGGTATTGCAGAAGCCGATGGTGGCCACCACCCCCTCCGCAGCCAGGGCCTGCGCGCCCTGGAGTCCGGCATTGGGGTCGCCCTTATCGTCCTTGATCACCAGCTGCAGCGGACGCCCGACATAGCCGCCCACCGCGTTGATCTCGTCGATGGCCAGTCTGACGCCATTGACCATCGGATTGCCGAAATCCGAAGATGGGCCCGTGACGGGCCCGATGACCCCTATTTTCAGCGGGACGGCTTCCTGCGC
>JAEWVY010000306.1 GCA_023396625.1 Pseudomonadota bacterium
GCTGGGGGGCGGTTGCTTGCTTTGTGGGCGGGGCCGCTGGCGAACGAGGCGCCTGCGGGACCATCGGGTGAAATGTGTGCTGCCTTTGCGACCTCCGAGGGGGCGGTCTGGCTTTCCCTGCCGTTGCGGAGAGAGGAGGAATTGCCCGTCTATCCGGACCTCGCACCCATCTTTCCCGCGGCTTCGCGCATGCAGCGCGCGGTGGCCGATCTTTCGGGCGTCCATGCTGACGGGGCGCGGGACCGGCGGCCCTGGCTCAACCACGGTACCTGGGCAGTCGACTGTCCTCCTCTGCAGCAGGCACCGGGCAATCTGTCGGTGCCCGAGCCGGGACCGTTGCTGGACTATCCCTTTGTGGTGGTGCAGGGTGACGGGGTGCACGAGGTTCCGGTGGGTCCGGTGCATGCGGGCATCATTGAGCCTGGACATTTCCGTTTTTCCGTCGTGGGCGAAAAGGTGCTGCGTCTGGAGCAGCGCCTGGGCTATACCCATAAAGGCATTGAAAAGCGGATGACGCAGCTGTCACCCCTGCAGGCGTTTCGCCTTGCCGGCCGCGTGTCCGGCGACACGACCGTGGCTTATGCCTGGGCCTATTGCATGGCGCTGGAGTCGGCAGTACGGGTGCAGATCCCCCCCCGGGCGGCTTGGATGCGTGCGCTCATGCTTGAGCGGGAACGCGTAGCCAATCACTTGGGAGACCTTGGTGCGCTTGGCAACGATGCCGCTTTTGCCTTTGGTCTGGCACAGTTCTCCCGTTTGCGCGAAGACTGGTTGCGGACGTCGCAGGCCATTTTTGGCCATCGACTGATGATGGATGGCGTCGTACCCGGAGGAGTTGACCGGGATATCGATGTCGCCAGCGGGGAACGCATACGGGTGCAATGCGACCAGGTCGAAAACGAGGTGCGAACCCTCCAGGGCATCTACGAAGCGCATGCGGGCCTGCAGGACCGCTTCATGACGACGGGCCGGGTGCCGCCAGCCCTGGCAGCCCAATTGGGGGTGACCGGACTGGCAGGGCGGGCCAGCGGGCAGAGCCGGGACTTGCGATGCGATCATGCCTGGACGCCCTACGCTGAGCTTGGCGCGAACATGGTGGTTCAAACCTCTGGCGACGTGGCAGCCCGGGTGGCTGTACGTTTTGCCGAGGTATTCGAGTCGCTGCGGCTGATCCGGGGGCTGCTCAATGGGATGCCGGGCGGACCGACGCAGGTTGACGTCACCTTGCCTGGTGAGGGAGCCCGCGGGGCTGGCTGGGTCGAGGGGTGGCGGGGCGAGCTGTTCGTGGCGCTGGATCTGGCGGTGGTGGACGGTGAATTGCGAATTCGTCGCTGCCACCTGCACGACCCGTCGTGGCAGAACTGGCCGGCGCTGGAGCATGCCATCCTGGGGAACATCGTTCCGGACTTCCCGCTGATCAACAAGTCCTTCAACCTCAGCTATTCTGGTCACGACTTATGATTTGGAAGGTGGTTCAGCAAATTGCCCGGACAGGGTTGCGGAGCGAGCCGTCCCCGGACATTGGCGCGGATGCGCTGGCGCAGGGCACACGAATCCATGCCGAATTGCTCACGATTCTCGGCAGGGCGCTGGCCATCCGGCAGGTCGATGCGGGATCCTGTAACGGCTGCGAGCTCGAAATCCATGCCTTGGGGAACCCGTACTACAACATCGAGGGCCTGGGCATCAGATTTGTCGCCAGTCCGCGCCATGCGGACATGCTGCTGGTGACCGGGCCAGTGTCCCGGCACATGGAGGTCGCGCTCAGGCGCACTTACGAGGCGACGCCCGATCCGAAGCTGGTGGTGGCTGTCGGTGACTGCGGGGCGGACGGCGGCATTTTTGGCGAGAGTTATGCCACCTGTGGCCGTGTGGCGAACGTCATTCCCGTGGACTGCGTGGTGGCGGGTTGCCCGCCGCCGCCGGTGGATATTCTGCGTGGCATCCTGGTCGCGGTGCGCAGGCGCGTCATCTCCGGCTGACGGATGCTCAGCTGTCGATACCCAGCAGATCCAGGATGCCGGAAACGAACGTCAACGGGTGCACAGGGCAGCCTGGCATGTAAATCGCGGGCTTGATCGCCTCCAGGAACCGGCGATCCAGTGCGTCACTGTCGGCAAATACCCCTCCGGAGATGGCACAGGCGCCGACGGCAATGACCAGTCTGGGTTCCGGAATGGCATCCCAGGCGATCTGCAGGGCCTCGGCCATGTTGCGCGTGATGGGGCCGGAAATCACCAGCCCATCGGCGTGCCGTGGCGAAGCGACGAAGTCGATGCCATAGCGGCCCATGTCGAAATTGACGTTGCCCAGCGCGTTCAGTTCCATTTCGCAGCCGCTGCATCCGCCGGCAGACACCGAGCGCAGCTTGAGTGAGCGCCCGAAGCGTTTCTTCAGTTCGCCCGATACCTGAACCGGGTCGATGTTGGGTCGGACCGCGCTGACGGTGAGGGCCTCGCGTGCGGTGGCGGCAAGCCGGAAATCATTGCTGAAACCAAGTTTGCCAGCCGGGCAGGCGGGCTCGCAGTCACCACAAACAACGCAGCGTCCCAAGTCGATGCGCACCGGATCCAGGGCGATGGCACGGCTTGGGCACGCAGCGAGGCAACGGCTGCATTCGCTGGTACAGGGGGTGGCGGCAATGACCGGCTTGGCGCGCAGCCCGGCCGGATTGGCTGTGCGCGGGTCGGGGATGTACTGGCGACCCTGGGATTTTCGGACGACGATTGATTTGAGCATGGACAGTTCTACAGATCGTTGCCGCAGTAGGACAAGGAGAAGCTCGCATTGCAGATGGGGAAATCCGAGATACCGTTGTTGCGGACTGCCAGGGCCAGGCCAAACCAGTTGGCCAAGGAAGGGTCCTGAACCTTGTAATGAAGCAATTCACCCTGTGGCGAGGTTTCCAGCGCCTGCACCACGGGGCCGCGCGTGCCCTCCACTACGGAAATGCACAGCGCGTTGGATTGCAGTCGGGTTTCGGGTGTCGTGCCACTGACATCGAGCGCCAGGCGAGGATCGCCCAGCAACCCAAGGAGCCATGTCACGCTGGCATCGATCTCGCGCATTCGCAGTTTCATGCGCGCCCAGCAGTCCCCGTCAGGCTCAGTCAACAGCGGAATGGGAAAGCGGGCATGGATCCGCGCAGGGGCCTGGTTGCGAGCATCCATCGGGACACCGCTGGCCCGTCCGGCGAGTCCGGTGATTCCAAGATCACTGGCGGCGGGCTTGCTGAGCACGCCCGTGCCCTGGAAGCGCGCCCGTACGCTGTAGGCGCCCAACACCAGTGCATTCACCTCGGCCAGATCGCGGGCAAAGTGAGTGAGCGTGAGGATTAAGTCCTGCCGCAAGGCCTCGCTCAGTCCCCTTGCCTTTCCGGGGCGCAGCCATCCACGTCCAAAACGGCTGCCGCAGACCCGCATGGTGGCGTTGATGATGGCGGTGCGCAGTCGGCCGTAGCTGGCACTGCCTTGCAGAAAGGCAATGTCGGTGGTCAGTCCTGCGAGCACGGCAACATGCATCGCGATCCGCTCCATTTCGAGTGCCACGCCTCGCAGCGCGTCGACGTCGTCGTGCACCTGCGTTCCCGCGAGCGCCTCCACGGCAGCGCAGTGACCCCAGGCATAGGCCACGCAACTGTCCCCGGCGATCGACTCGACAATGGGCGCGAGTTGCAGGGGTGGGCGTTGCAACAGGATTTTTTCCACGCCCCGGTGCTGGTAGCCCAGCTGAATTTCCAGATGATGCACCTGTTCACCAAGGCACATGAAGCGGAAGTGACCGGGCTCGATGACGCCAGCATGAATGGGACCTACACCAACCTCATGGACCCCCTGTCCACGGACGCTGAAGAAAGGGTACTCGGCCATGCGCTGCTGGCGCGCTCCTTCAAAGCGGACGGGTTTGAGCCATGGATGATCCTCGGGAACAAGGCCGGTTTGCTCCCACAGCTCCCGCTCGTGAATCTGTGTGGATGGAAACTTGGCGGAGAGACTGGGATAGTGTTCACCGGGCCGGGCCAACGCCCGGGAAACGTCCCACGCACGCCCGTCCACAGGCATGAAAACGGCCGTAACCACGAGGTGGCCGTTGACAAGGTCAGGCCGTCCATACAGCATCGCCAGGTGGTAGCCGCTTTCCAGTCGGTTGTGGCAGTGCTCGGCCAGCATGGCCATGCTGGGGAAGGCAAGTTCATTTGTGGGAGCGACGTGAACGAAGGGTGCGGCCTGCATTACTGCCCTCCGATCGATTGCGCCACGGCCACCAGAAGATCGCTGACGCGTTGTGGTGGATAGGTGCCCAGCATGACCAGAATGGCTACGAACCCCAGCTTGGGCAAAGTGGCTCTCGAAGATTCACGCACGCGGGGGCGCTCCAGTTTGGAGGCACCCCAGACCATCGGGAACACAGCCCGGCCGGTGGCAACGAAAATGATGGACAGCATCACACACATCAGCGTGAATGCCATGAGGTTGCCAGCCTGCACGATGCCGGAAAGAATCAGCATTTCCGCCAGGAAACTGGCAAATGGCGGGAAGCCCAGCAGCGCGAAGATGCCTACGGTGAACAGCAGGCCGCTCAATGGCATCACTCGGA
>JAEWVY010000327.1 GCA_023396625.1 Pseudomonadota bacterium
GCGTATTGCCGCGGATCTGGCCTTGCGCACGCGGGCGGGGGCCCTTCATCAGTACATGGCACAGCTGGCGCGTCAGGCCATGGTGGAGGGAATCGACTTGACCGGGGCCGATTCGCCCTTGGTTCAATGAGGCTTTGCCACGGCCTGATTCTCGAATCTCGAAGGACAAGCCTTTTGTTGATGCACGGCAAGGGGGCGCCACGCGGGTTTCGGTAGTCTGTGCGCTTCCATTCTTGCGGATGTCGGCGCGGCGCGAGTCGGTGTGGTGGCAGGCGGAAATACCCCTGCGTGCGGAGGGGCTGGATCCGCACTTTCGTGGCGGCCGAGACCGTACAGTATGGGCATTGGGGTGAGCTTGGCCAGGCGGCATTCGCCGGGTGGGCCCGCCCACGGAGACACATTGATGAAGCGAGATCCCCTTGTCCGGCCGCACGATGCGACGGCCACCCAGCCCATCAGCCTGGACGTGCTGAGGGAAAAATACCTCAAAGCCGGCGAAAGCGGAGCCGAAGATGTGTATCGGCGCGTGGCGCGCGCGCTGGCCTCGGTCGAGGCCGAGGCGGACCGCGCCCGGTGGGAGGCACGGTTCATCGACAATCTGCACGCCGGGGCGATCGGTGCGGGGCGCATCATGAGTGCCGCGGGAACCGACATCCAGGCCACACTGATCAACTGCTTTGTGCAGCCGGTGGGGGACTGCATCCAGGGGTTCGACGACGAAGGCTATCCTGGCATTTACGAGGCGCTGCGCGAGGCGGCGGAGACCATGCGCCGGGGCGGTGGCGTGGGCTATGACTTTTCGCGCATCCGGCCGCGGGGCGCCGAGGTCAAGGGCACGGCGTCGATGGCATCGGGGCCATGCAGTTACATCAATGTCTTCGACCAGTCCTGCTCCACCGTGGAAAGCGCGGGTGCGCGGCGCGGCGCGCAGATGGGCGTGCTGCGCATCGATCACCCGGACGTGCTGGATTTCATCACCGCCAAGCGCACGCCGGGGCGCTGGAACAACTTCAATGTATCGGTGGGCGTGCCCGACAGCTTCATGCAGGCCCTGGCCGACGATCAGCTATGGGAGCTGGTGCATCGTGCCCGCCCCGGCGCGCAGCTGGTGGCGCAAGGCGCCTTCCAGCGTGCCGATGGCCTGTGGGTGTACCAGACGCTGGCGGCGCGTGAGTTGTGGGACACGGTGATGCGCTCGGCCTACGACTTCGCCGAGCCCGGCATCCTGTTTCTGGACCACATCAACCAGGACAACAATCTGCGCTACTGCGAGCGCATCTCGGCGACCAATCCCTGCGGCGAGCAACCATTGCCGCCCTACGGCTGCTGCGACCTCGGACCCGTCATCCTCACGCGCTTTGTGCGGCATCCATTCGGTTTCGACGGCGTGCCGTCGTTCGATTTCGATGCGTTCAGCAAGGCCGTCGCGATCCAGGTGCGTGCCCTGGACAATGTGCTCGACGTCACGTTCTGGCCGCTGCCCCAGCAACGCGACGAAGCCGCGGCCAAGCGGCGCATCGGCGTGGGTTTCACGGGCATGGGCAATGCCCTGGCCATGCTGTGCCTGCGCTATGACGCGCCAGAGGGACGTGACATGGCGGCGCGCATCGCCACCCACCTGCGTGACGCGGCCTATGCCGCATCCGTGGAACTGGCCAAGGAAAAAGGCGCCTTTCCCACATTTAGTGCCGACGGCTACCTCGCGTCCGGCACGTTCGCCAGCCGCCTGCCGGCGCCCCTGAAGGAGGCGATCCGGGCGCATGGCATCCGCAACAGCCACCTGTTGTCGGTCGCGCCCACCGGGACGGTGAGCCTGGCGTTCGCCGACAACGCGTCCAACGGCATCGAGCCGGCGTTCTCGTGGATGTACCGGCGCAAGAAGCGCGAATCGGACGGCAGCATGACCGAATACGCGGTCGAGGACCATGCCTGGCGTCTGTACCGTGAGCTCGGCGGCGACGTGGACGCCCTGCCGGACTACTTCGTGTCGGCGCTTGACATGACGGCCGCCAGCCACATCGCGATGATGGAGGCGGTGCAGCCTTTCATCGACACGGCCATCTCCAAAACGGTCAATGTCCCGGCGGACTGCCCCTACGACGATTTCAAGGACCTCTACAGCCAGGCCTGGCGCGCGCGTCTCAAGGGACTCGCCACATACCGGCCCAACAGCATCCTGGGCGCCGTGCTGGAGACCGGCTCGGCCCCCGCGGGGCCCTCCGTGCCAGGCGATGCGCCCGCGCCGATGGACCCGATGCGCACGGTCATCGAAAGCCGCCCGAAGGGCGCGCTGTCGGCGGTGGCCGAAAAGATCGAATACTGGACCCAGGAGGGCCACAAGACCCTGTACCTCGTGGTGTCCTTCCTGCCTGTGCCAGCCGCCTCTGGGGGAGGCACGGTCGATCGGGCGATCGAGTTCTTCATGCCCGTGGGGCAGAGCGGCGAATCGCAGCAGTGGATCACCTCCAGCATGCGCATGCTCTCGCTGGCCGCGCGCGGCGGGTTCCTCGACCGCGCGCTGCGCGACATGCGGAAGGTCGCGTGGGACCGCGGGCCGGTGCGGCTGGGCACCTATGAAAAGGCCGATGGCACGCGCGTGCCTCTGTGGCATGACTCCGAGGTGGCGGCCATCGCGTACGCGATCCAGAACCTCATCGCGCGCCGCGCGAGTGCATTGTCCGCCGCCGCGCCGGCCAATGACCCCCCGGCCGACTCGGCTGTGCCGACGCCGCCGGTGATGGCGGGCAAGAAATGCGGCGAATGCGGTGCCCACGCCGTGATCCGCAAGGACGGATGCGACTACTGCACCCAGTGCGGCCACCTCGGGTCCTGCGGCTGAGGCCTGGAGGCTTTCCCGTGAACTCCGCGCCACCATTGGAATCCCGGCATATTTCACGGGCATGGCGCTGGCGGCACCTGCTGCGGGCGCCGCATCGCCTGGGCTTTTTCCTGGCCACGGCCGTGCTGGTGTGTTCGGGCGTATGGTGGGCGCTGGTTCAGCTCGACCGGGCTGGTGGATATGCCGGGGGATGGCGTTACGCGGTGTCGCCGACGGTGCTGCATGCGTCGGTGATGACATTTGGCTTCATGCCGCTGTTTTTTGCCGGTTTTCTTTTCACCGCCGCCCCCAAATGGCTGGGGGTGCGGGGGCCTGAGGCGCCGT
>JAEWVY010000345.1 GCA_023396625.1 Pseudomonadota bacterium
AAAAGTCAGTTGCTGTTGGCAAAACGCAAATATATCGCCAAAACGTCACATTGTTGACGATTTTTTTTAACGCTCCGTTAGGAAACACTTCCGTTATCCCCTCACACACGCGCTGGCCGCAGCGACCGCCCATGACCACCGACCACACCTCCACCCCGGCTTCCACCTCCGTGTCCACCCTGTACCTGAGTGCGCCCGACATGGCGCGGCTGATCCTGCAAAAGGGCCTGGCCCACTGCATTGCGGGCATTGCGGACAACATCCGCGCCGACTTCCTGCGCTGGGACGAGTTCGACAAATCCGCCCGCGTGGCCAGCCATTCCCGGGACGGCGTGATCGAGCTGATGCCCATCTCCGACCGCAAGCTCTACAGCTTCAAGTACGTCAACGGTCACCCGCGCAACACGCGCATCGGCCTGTCCACGGTGATGGCCTTTGGCGTGCTGGCCGACGTGGACACGGGGGTGCCGCTGCTGCTGAGCGAACTCACGCTGACCACGGCCTTGCGCACGGCCGCCATGTCGGCCGTGGCGGCGCAGGCCTTGGCCCGCCCCGACAGCCGCGTGATGGCGCTGATCGGCAACGGCGCGCAGAGTGAATTCCAGGCCACGGCCTTCCAGCACCTGCTGGGCATCGAGGAGGTCCGGCTGTACGACATCGACCCTGCGGCCACGGCCAAGCTGGTGGACAACCTGCGCGCCACGGGGTTGCGGCTGACGGTGTGCGACAGCGTTGCCGAGGCGGTGCGCGGTGCGGACATCGTCACCACGGTCACGGCCGACAAGGCCAACGCCACCATCCTGACGCCCGCGATGATCCAGCCGGGCATGCACCTCAATGCCGTGGGCGGGGACTGCCCGGGCAAGACCGAGCTGCACGCGGACGTGTTGACGGTGGGCAGCGTCTTCGTGGAGTACGCGCCGCAGACCCGTGTCGAGGGCGATATCCAGCAGATGTCCGCCGACTTTGCCGTGACGGAGCTGTGGCAGGTCCTGGCCGGCGAGCATCCGGGACGCGCCAGCGCGACGGAAGTGACGGTGTTCGACTCGGTGGGCTTCGCGCTGGAGGACTACTCGGCCCTGCGCTACATGGCCGACGCTGCGGGCGAGTTGGGACTGGGCGAGCGCATCGCGCTGATCCCGGACATGGCCGACCCCAAGGACCTGTTCGGCGTGTTGCGTGCCGCTTCGCGGGCTGCTCTATAATTTTATTGACGCATAAAATTTTATATCCACCGGGGCTCAGGCCCACGGTGCCTCGTTCCACCTATTTCCATCACTTCACAGCATGAATTGGGACTACCTTGACGCGGTGGCCACCGCCGAACTGGTGCGCAGCGGCGCGGTGCAGGCCGGGGAGGTGCTGGAGGCGGCGTTGCAGCGCCTGACGCAGCGCAACCCGGGGCTCAACGCAGTGATCGACCGCTTCGACGCGCACGCACGGGAGCGCGTGCAGGCGCAGTTCCCCATGGGGCTGCTGGCGGGCGTGCCGTTTCTCCTGAAGGACACGATCGAGTACCCGGGCTTTCGCTACACCGACGGGTCGCGCTGGTTTGCACAGCGCATCGGCCGCACGGAGCCGCCGTGGGTGGCCGCCATGCGGGCCCAGGGGGCGGTGTTCATCGGCAAGACCAACACGCCCGAGTTCGGGCTGATGGACGTCACCGAGCCCGCGGCTTTCGGCCCTAGCCTGAATCCCTGGGACAAGACCGTCACCACTGGCGGCTCCAGCGGCGGCTCGGCGGCGGCGGTGGCCGCCGGCATCGCACCGATCGCCCATGCCAGCGATGGCGGGGGTTCAATCCGCTTTCCGGCCTCGTGCTGCGGCCTGTTCGGCTTCAAGCCCAGTCGTGGCGTGACGGCCGCGGTCCAGCCCTCGTTTGATGCGCGCATCGCCAGCGGCACGGTGCAGCATGTGCTCACGCGCAGCGTGCGTGACAGTGCCCTGGCCTGGGCCATCGCCAGCGCGGCGAACGCGGGCGAGCCGGGCAGCGCGCAGCGGCGCTGGGTACGTGAACCGCTGTCACGGCGACTGAAGATCGCGGTGATCGATACCCCCATGCACGGCGGCGCGCTGGCGGCCAACCACCGCCTGGCGTTGGAGGATGCCGTGGCGCTGCTGGCGTCGATGGGCCACACCGTGGTGCCCACCCGCTGGCCGTTCGATCCGCGGCCGCACCACGCCGCGTTCTTCGACCGCTGGGCCTATGCGGTCCATCGGCTGTGCCAGGCCATGCCCGAAGACGTGCGCCGCCAGTTTCTCGATACCGTGGAACCCTTTACCCAGGGCCTGGTGGCGCAGGGCGCCGCGTTGTCGCCCGAGCGCGCCGAAGCCATCGTGCAGGACGCGCTGGCCCTCACCGTCGGCATGGAAGCCTTCCACCAGGACTTCGACGTGCTGCTGACGCCGGTGTCCGCTGTGGACCGGGTGCCCCTGGGGCACCACAACCCCGCGCAGGACTACGCCACCGCGCAGGAGCGCGTCACGCGCAACGTGGCCTTCACCTACGTGCAAAACACCACGGGTCAGCCCGCCATGTCCGTGCCGCTGCACTGGAGCGCCGACGGCAGGCCCGTGGGCGTGCAACTGGCCGCCGCCACCGGACAGGACGAGCTGCTGCTGCGCCTGGCCTACGAGCTGGAGCAGGCACGGCCCTGGCAGCAGCGCCGGCCGTCCATGGTCACTCAAGAAATCCGCACTCAAGAAGGTTCCGCATGAATTCAACACTCCGCCACATCGCGCTCGTCGCCTATCCCGGGTTCACCGCGCTGGACCTGCTGGGGCCGCACCACGTGCTGTCCATGCTGCCGGGGACGAAGGTGCACATCGTGGCGGCCTCGCGCGAGGCCGTGACCAGCGACATGGGCGTGACGTTGGTGCCCACCACAAGTTTTGAGGAATGCCCCGCCGAGCTGACCGCGGTGATGGTGCCCGGGGGCACGGCCGGCACCCTGGCCGCCATGCAGGACCCGGCGTTGCAGGCCTTTTTGCGGGACCGGGGCGCACGGGCCCAGTGGGTGTGCAGTGTGTGCACCGGCTCGCTGGTGCTGGGCGCGGCCGGTCTGCTGCAAGGGTATCGGGCCACCTCGCACTGGGTCACGCTGGATCTGCTGGCGCGCCTGGGCGCCGAGCCGGTGGCCGAGCGCTACGTGCGCGACCGCAACCGCTTCACCGGCGCGGGCGTCACCGCCGGATTGGACTTTGGCCTGGCGCTGGTGGCCGTGCTGAGCGAGCCGAAGTTCGCGCGCATGGTGCAGTTGCTGGCCGAGTACGACCCGGCGCCCCCATTCGATGCGGGCTCGCCGGCGAAGGCGGGCGAGGCCATCACGGCGGAAATCCGCGGGCACCTGACGAAGTTTCTGGATGCCGCCGAACAAGTGGTGCAGTCGGTATGGACTGCACGTCGATAGGCCTCGACGCCGCTGGAGTCGAAGGACCGACTGCAAAATCCCCGGGAAACTGAGGTGCGCCCCTCGTGCACGGCGGTCCACTGCGCGCCGCAAGCTTGCAAAGGGACGAGGAAAACTTCAGGCTTTGGAGCTGTCCGGCTTCGAGTGTGGCGCCCCCGACAGGAATCGAACCTGTATCTGAGACTTAGGAGGTCCCCGTTCTATCCATTGAACTACGGCGGCTGGGAGGCGCATTGTAATGGCCCCCGATGCTTCGTTGACTGGTGGATTGTTTCAACCGAGCCGTATGGCCAAGCCTTCCCGGTTGAAGGGGACGAAAGCCTCAATATCACCTGCCTTGATAGACGCCACCATGCGCTTCAGTGGTATTTCGGCATCATTGGCACTGGGCAATTGACCATTGCGGCCAGAAAGACTGGCGGCGAACATGATGACCCAATCGGGGCTGAACTGCCTCGATTCCTCCACGAAAGCGGAAAACGAAGTCAGTTCTTCCGGTGTCCGGTCCACACATGCCGTGGGTATCAGAACACCGCCGTGGCCTGCGTTGAACGCGGCCTCTTGTTCCTTTGTTGCGTTTTCAGGAGGCTCGGCGCGGGCAAACGTGAATAACAGGCGTTGCGGCTGGGGTTGCTGGCGTGCAGCCGTCAGCAGATTCTCAAAACTGGTGATGTGCATGGTTATTCCCGAAACGAAGTGCCCAATCTAGCAGTCGGCGCAGAATGTCAGGATGGTGAAATGGAAGACCATGAAATCCGCATCGTCTTTACCTGGGTTTGACGCACCGGCGGTCGGCTTCGAGCAGCCGTTCGAGATGCTGGTGGCATGTCATGAGCGTGTAAATCGCACGCTGGATTTGCTGCAGCGGCTGATCGACCACATCGATGCCCAGGGGCACGATGCCTCATCGCGCTCGGCTGCGGCCGATGTGCTGCGTTACTTTGACATCGCCGCGCCTTTGCATCATGAGGACGAGGAGCTTCACGTGTTTCCCGTGCTTGCGACCAGCACGGACCCGCGGATGCAGGCCACCATCCGCACATTGCAGCGAGACCATGAACGTATGGCTGATCTCTGGGCCCGGTTGCGCACTGTCCTGCAGATCTGGCGGGACGATGCGACGCCGCCGACCATCGACACTGCCACGAGGCGGCGCATCGGCGAATTCACGGGGATGTACGCCGCGCACATTGCGGCCGAGGAGGGTCTGGTCTATCCCATGGCACGAGGCCGTTTTGATGCTGCGGGACTGGCGCGCATCGGTGTCGAGATGCAGGAGCGACGTCGCGTGGGGTAGGGCCTGCGGTCCGGCCGGTGGAGCCTATTTGCTCAGCATCCGCATCGCCTCTTCCAGACCTTTGAGCGTGAGCGGGTACATGCGGTTGCCTACGAATTGCTGGACGATGGCAATGCTTTGCCGGTACTGCCACACGCCCTGGGGTTCGGGGTTGATCCAGGCGAACTTCGGGAACGCGTGCGTGAGGCGTTGCAGCCACTCCGCGCCGGCTTCCTCGTTGTTGTATTCCACGCTGCCACCGGGCTGCAGGATCTCGTAGGGGCTCATGGTGGCGTCGCCCACGAAGATGAGCTTGTAGTCCTTGTTGTACTTGCGGATGATGTCCCAGGTGGCGAATTTTTCCGCGAAGCGGCGCCGGTTGTTCTTCCACATGAAGTCATAGACGCAGTTGTGGAAGTAATAGAACTCCAGGTGCTTGAATTCGCTCTTCACGGCCGAGAACAGCTCCTCCACGCGGGCGATGTGCTCGTCCATGGTGCCGCCCACGTCCATGAGCAGCAACACCTTCACGTTGTTGTGCCGCTCGGGCACCATCTTGATGTCCAGGTAACCGGCGTTGGCGGCGGTGCTGCGGATGGTGTCGGGCAGGTCCAGTTCCAGTTCGTGGCCTTCGCGCGCGAACTTGCGCAGGCGGCGCAGCGCGACCTTGATGTTGCGTGTGCCCAGTTCCTGCGTGTCGTCGTAGTCGCGGTAGGCGCGCTGTTCCCACACCTTGACCGCGCTCTTGTTCTTGCCCGCGCCGCCGATACGTATGCCCTGCGGGTTATGGCCGCCATGGCCGAAAGGCGACACACCACCGGTGCCGATCCACTTGCTGCCGCCTTCGTGCCGCTCCTTCTGTTCCTCCAGACGCTTTCGGAGGGTTTCCATCAGCTCGTCCCAGTCCATTTTCGGGGCGTTGGCTTTTTGTTCCTCCGACAGGATCCGTTCCATTTCTTTGCGCAACCAGTCTGCCGGGATGGGTTTGGTGAAGTCCGCGATCATTTCCACGCCCTTGAAATAGGCGGCGAAGGCGCGGTCGAACTTGTCGAAGTGCTTCTCGTCCTTCACCAGCGCCGTGCGGCTGAGGAAATAGAAGTCATCCATGGTGCATGCATCAGGGTTGCGCGGCCCCACCACGTCGGCCTGGAGTGCTTCGAGCAGCGTCAGGTACTCCTTGACTGATACCGGCAGCTTGGCCGCCCGCAAGGTATAGAAGAAGTCGATCAGCATGTGATTCCCGATTCAGGCGTGACGGCCCAGCAGGTACAGCAGTTGGGCCTTGGCCTCGGGCCATTCACCGCTGCGCATGCTGTACATCACGGTGTCGCGGATGGTGCCGTCGCGCCGCAGGGCGTGGCCGCGCAGCACGCCGTCCTTTCGGGCACCCAGGCGTTCGATGGCACGCTGCGAGGCAAAGTTGAAGTTGTCGGTGCGCCAGCCCACCACGTGGCACCCCAGGGTGTCGAAGGCGTGGCCCATCATGAGCAGCTTGCACACGGTGTTGACGTGGGTGCGCTGGCAGCGCCGGGCGTACCACGTCCAGCCGATTTCCACGCGGCGGATGGCGGGCACGATGTCGTGGTAGCTGGTCGAGCCCAGCACCGTGCCGCTGGCCGCGTCCAGCACCGCGAAGGCAAAGCGCTGTCCGGCCTCGCGCAGCGCCAGCGCGTTGTCGATGTAGGCGCGGGTCTGGTGGGGCTCGGGCACGGAGGTCACGCGCAGCTTCCACAGCTCGCCATCGGCGGCGGCGGCACGCAGACCGTCTTCATGCTCGGGGGCCAGCGGCACCAAGCGCACGCCGCGGTCTTCCAGGGTGACGGGTTCGACAAAGGCCATGAGGTGATCACTCCTTGGGCGTATTGGCTGCACGCCAACGCCGCGCCAGCTGAAGACCCAGGCCGCCGCCTAGGCCCACCGCCGCGATGCCAGCCACGCTGGTGCCGGTGTAGCCCTCGGAAAACAGGTCCAGACCGAGCCATTGCGCGATCCAGTAACCGGCCAGGGCACCACCGACAAAGCCGATGGCGTCGGACAGACCTTCCTTGAGCAGACGTTGGG
>JAEWVY010000379.1 GCA_023396625.1 Pseudomonadota bacterium
CCGGACCTTGTCGCCCGCGGCCAGTTGCTGGTGGACCCAGGTCGTGCCTTTGCCGCCGGGCACGTGGCGGATGTTCAGCTCGATCTCGTCGGCCTGTTGCGGCGCGCTGGCGATCGAGAAGGCGCGCGGTTGCGATTCGCCGGGGATGGCCAGGTTGATGTACTGGCCGGCCTGGAAGGTGATGGGTTGCGCGAGCCTGATCCAGACGCCCTTGATGGTGGGCGTGAGACTTTCGATGCGGCTGACCGTGCCGGCGAAATCCTGCACCGGCAGGTTCTGCGCGTCGGGGTCTTCGTCGATCTCGGCCTCGATCACTACGTCGGACTGCAGCGTGGCGCAGCAGGCCAGGCACTTGCCTTCGTCACGCTCGTAGTCCATCAACGCGAAGTTGCTCGCTTCGCCGTGTTCGATTTCGCCGTCGCTCACCTGCACCTTGCAGGTCGCGCACAGGCCGTGACAGCAGGCGTGGGGCAGGTAAATGCCGGCCCGCAGGGCGGCGTCCAGAATGGTCTGGCCGTCTTCCACCTCCACGGTCTGGCCCAGCGGTTCGATGATCAGTTGGTAGCTCAAGTCAGGGGCTCCGGGTAGGGGGGCCGCCGGGGGGGGGCCACGCGCCCCCGGGGGGTCCCGGGGACTGGCGTGGGCGATGGGCGCGGGGAGGGGAAGGTCAGTGGGCCGAACCGCTCAGGCCGGTCAGGCCCGGGGTGCGGAAGCGGATCACCGACTTGTGTTCCAGGCCGTTGTCGGCCAGGGATTTGTCCATGTCAGGCTTCCAGGGCTGGCCCGAGCGGAACCACTCGACCTTGTCCCAGTCGATGCGGGCGAACTCGGGGTGCGCGCCGTAGAAGCCGGGCAGTGCGCTCTTGACCAGATCACCGAACTTCATCACCGGCGGGAACGGTGCGCAGAACGGTGCGCAGAGCATCATGTGGTCTTCCCAGCCGATGTAGAGGAGGGGCGCGGGGAACTTGTCCACGCTGTCCTTGGGGGCGAACGCGTACGTGCCGACAGATTTCACAGCCATGTTCGTGTCTCCTTGTGCTCAGTTGCCGGTGGCCATCTGGCGCCACTGCTCGAAGTTCTTCTTGTCGGGCGAGTCGGCGAAGTCGAGGTTGTCGACACCCCAGGTCATCTTGTACCAACGCAGCACCTCGGCCAGCGGGTTGAAGTCGGGCTTGGTCGGATCGACGTCCGGCTCGAAGCAGTTGCCCTGGTAGATCTGGTGTACCGGCAGCCAGCTCTGCACGTACTTCTCGGGCTCGTTGTCGAAGATGTGCTTGCAGCCGTCCGAGCAGAAGTGGTACTTCATGCCGTGGTAGGTGCTCTCGCGATAGCAGATCTTGGTCGGATCGTCCGGCTCGGTGAAGAACATCGGGATCTGGCAGGTCTGGCACAGCATGGGCAGCGTGGTGTTGTAGAAGCGCCGGCCCTCGTCCTGCTCCTTGCGGTAGTGCTCCCACATCGGCCGGTAGTACTTGTCGAAGGTCTCGGGGTACTTGGCCGAGAGCCAGTCCATGTCCTGTTCGCTGGGCGCCCAGGTGTGGAAGGGGGCGGCCGCGCCGTAGTTGTAGAACACGTTCCAGGCCTGGTGCGAGAGGTGGTCCTTGTCCTTGCAGGCCTGTTCCCAGCCGGCGGGCGTCTTGATGCCGTAGCGCGCCAAGTCGGCGAACAGGGCGCCGCCGTTTTCCTCGGCGTAGATCTCCCAGGCTTCCTTCCAGCTCATCACGCGCTTGGGCAGCATGTAGTCCATCATCATGGCCACCAGCGTCAGCACGCGATAGCCGCGCCAGAACCACTTGTCCAGCCAGGCCTGCACGATGGGCAGGTTGTCCGGGTCCTGTTCCAGGATGAACTTGATGATCTCCAGGCCCAGCGTCATGTGGCGCGACTCGTCGGACTGGGCCGAGAAGCCGAAGGCCATGGCGCCCATGTCGCCGTTGTAGGCGGCGCCCGAGATGAACGGCACGAACAGCAGGTTGGTCAGCACGTACTCGAAGGCGAAGCCGATCGCGATCATGAATTCGAACGGGCCGGAGGAGACGGCGTCGTCGAAGAAGCTTTTGGGCACCGAGAGGTACCAGACGCGGTCGTGCTGGTGGCGCCAGTTCTGGAAGCCGTTGTAGTGCTTGTTGTAGTTCGAGAGGCTGTGGATCTGCGTCTGCGCGTGGCGGATCTCGTCCAGGCTCTGCATCAGGCAGGCCACGCGCGGGCCGGCACCGGCCATCTGGCGACCGACGTGGGCGAAGCCGCGGTGGGCCATGTATTCGAGCGGCGAGACGCCGGTCATGAACAGCTTGAGCGTGTTGATGTAGCGCGCATCCGTCACGCCCAGGTGACCGTTGTTCTGGGTGAACGCGTCCATGATCGCGTAGAGCTTGCGCTCCTTCTCGGCCTGGTATTTCCAGTACGCGTCCATCGTCATGCGGAACGGGTCCTCGAACTTGTCCCAGTCGTGGATCTTGATGCCCTCGTACTCCATGAAGGGGTAGACGTCCTTGACGGCCTGGTAGGTCGGCGTCCAGGCCAGGTCGCGGGTCATCAGGTTGTAGCGGTCCTTCAGGCCCAGTTTCTTGTTGACTTTCATGTCCATGGGAATGTCTCCTGTGGGGGTGTGGCCGGTGCCGCGCTCAGTGCGTCCAGCTCAGGGTGAACTCGTCGTCGGTCTCGTCGATGTGACCGGTCAGCGTGATCAGGTTGATGTGCATTTCCTGCAGGTCGAAATCACGGCCCATCTCGTCGGCCACGGTCTCGCGGCGGATGACCATGCGGTTGGGTGCGTCGATGCGCACCATCGCGGGCTGCTCGTTGATGGACGCCTCGGGGTTGTCACGCACGATGGCGTTGACGATGGCGCGGGTCTCTTCGTTCTTCTGGAAGGCGATGAACACGTTGGACATCGGGTGCTCCTGTTCGGGTGTGTGGGGGCTGTCAGACCGACAGGCCGGCCTTGGCCATGCGCGCGTCCAGGTTGCTGCGGCACTTGGCCAGCGCGGCGGCGGCGCCGTCGCCCAGCGCCAGGCGGGCGACCGGGTCCAGCGCATCGGCGGCGCGCTGGCGCCAGGCGGCGTACCAGCCGCTGACCAGCTTCTGGTTGGCCTCGCTTTCGGCGACCACGCCCTTGATGACCGAGTCCACCCACTTGCAGTGGTCCTGGAACCATTCGGCCTGGAAGCGGGTGAGCATCGACACCGTGGGGCCGGCCTTGGCGGCGATGACACCGTCGACTTCCTTGTAGGCCAGGCAGAACAGCATGCCGTCGAGCGCGACGTTCTGCGCCACGAACAGCTCGAACCAATCCTTCATCACCAGCGTGTCCTCGACGTAGCGGCGCAGACCCTGCCAGGCCGGGGCGTTCAGCCAGGCGTGCTTGGCGGCTTCCAGGTCACCCTGCTGGCCCATCAGCAGGCCCAGTCGCGTGAGGTACTGGGCAATGCCCAACTGGTCCATGCCGGCGTAGAGGCAGGCCTGGGTGACGGCGGTGCCGTAGCCGTAGGCGCACATCGAGGCGCCGTTCATGTTGGCGCCCCAGGCGACGTGGCGCAGCGGCAGATAGAAGTCCAGTGTGGTGCGGCGCGCGCTGTCGTCGAAACCCTCGGCCAGGCCGCGTTCCTCGACGAAGTCGAAATCGGCCTCGGCCGCTTCCTGCATCCGGGCGCGGGCCTGGGTGTAGGTGCCGTAGTAGAGCTGGCGCGGATCCTTGAGCACGTACCAGTCGGCCATCACCACCTTCGTGCGGCCGGTGTCGAAGATCTCGTGTTCGGGGTCCCAGGTCGGCCGGTAGTGGAAGTTGGCGTTGGCCTGCACGTCCATCGTCGCCTCGATATAGCGCGAGGCCGCCTTGTCGACGCCGATGCGGTCGGCGATGTGGTTGAAGGTCTGCCGCAGCGGCGTGATGCTGACGGTACGAAGGTCGATCTGCATGGCGGTGGGTCTCCTCGGGTGGTTCTCTGTCAAAGGTGCGCTCGGGGCGCGGATCAGGGTTCGTGGCGGAAGTGCTTCTCGCGCGCCGCGCGCAGGCTCCAGTCCCATTCGTGGTCCTGGGTGCCGGCGGCCGCTTCGGGCAGCGCACCCTGGGTGGGGGTGACGCCCTGGTCCTGGCAGAACTGCCGGAACTCCGCGGCGGGCATCACCATCTCCACGAACAGCCCGGGCTCGCCGACGGCGAACTCGAACTCCACCATGCCGTTCGGGCGGGCGTCCACCACGCGGATGAACTTGCGGCGGGGGTCGAAATCGGCTGGGGTGGCGGGGTCGAGGGATGTCATGGCGGGTGGTGCTGGTCGCCGGCCTCCTTTGCAGCGGCCATGCCAGCGGCCAGCGTTTTGCCGAAAAATCTCGATATTTCAGGGAAAGTCCCTAGAAAATCAACCATGTGCAGCGCAGCATCTGCATGGATCGGGTGAGGCCGATAGCGTTAACCTGACCTCAAGCCCGAGGAGTTTCGTGATCTGGTTGACGATTTGAGCAGCCGGGTGGCGGCGGATTTGCTCAGATGATCAAATACGGGCGGCATCGGCGCGGCTTGCTGCCGATAGCGTCCTTCGTTGAAAATATCGAGATTCACGGCGACAAAGAGCGCCATTCCGGAGACATCCTTGGACCCGACACTGACCTACCCGCCCGACGCTGACCTGCGCCGGCTGTTGCGTTTCGAGCCCGATAGCGGTGCCATCTGGATGGGCGAGCGGCGCATGCTGCTGCTGCACACCGCTGCGTTGACCTCTCTGCGGCACGATCTCATTACCTCGGTAGGCAAGGAGCACGCGCGCCGCCTGCTTACGCGCATGGGCTATGCCTGCGGGATGCACGATGCGGGGTTCGCAGCCAAGACGCGGGGTTCGAAGACGCTGGAGGACATGTTCCTGGTCGGGCCGCAGCTGCACATGCTCGAAGGCGCGGCGCGGGTCACGCCCGTGCTGCTGAAGATGGATGCATCGGCGGGCCAGTTCGAAGGTGAGTTCCGCTGGGATGATTCTTGGGAGGCGCACGCACACCGCCTGCAGTACGGTATCGTCGACGAGCCGGCCTGCTGGACTCTGCTTGGTTACGCCAGCGGCTACACCAGCGCCTTCATGGGCCGGCTTATCCTGTTCAAGGAAACCCGGTGCTCGGCCTGCGGCGACGACCATTGCCATATCGTCGGACGGCCGATCGAGGCCTGGCCCGACGGTGACGCGCACCGCCAGTATTTCGAGGACGACTCGCTGCTGGAGAAAATGGCGGCACTGAGCCAGCAGGTCGAGGCGCTCAAGCGCAGCCTGGAGCCGGCCGAATCCGGTGGCATGCTGGTCGGCTCTTCACCTGCCTTCCAGCGGGCACACGACCTGATGCGCCGTGCCGCGGCGACCCAGGTCAGCGTGTTGCTGACCGGCGAGACGGGTGTGGGTAAAGAGCGCTTCGCGCGCGCAGTGCACGAGCATTCCGATCGCGTCGCTGCGCCGTTCGTGGCGGTCAACTGTGCGGCTTTGCCGGCCGAGTTGATCGAGGCCGAGCTGTTCGGGGTCGAGAAGGGGGCCTTCACCGGCGCCCATGCGGCTCGGGCCGGCCGCTTCGAGCGGGCCGACGGCGGCACCCTGTTTCTCGATGAGGTCGGCGACCTGCCGCTACCGGCCCAGGCCAAGTTGCTACGCGTCCTGCAGGAAGGCGAGATCGAGCGCCTGGGCGGTGAGTCCACTCGCAAGGTCAATGTACGGCTGGTGGCGGCGACCAACGTCGATCTGGAGGTCGCGACCGAGCGTGGCCAGTTCCGGCGTGACCTGTTCTACCGGCTCAATGTTTACCCGATTCACATTCCGCCCCTGCGCGAGCGCATCGGCGACATTGAACCGCTGGCGCAGCATTTGCTCATGCGATTCGCGGCCCTCCACCAGAAGCGCCTGGACGGCTTCAGCGACCGTGCGCTCCAGGCGCTTTCTCACCACCGGTGGCCGGGCAATGTGCGTGAGCTGGAAAATCTGGTCGAGCGTGGCGTGATCCTGGCGGCGCAGGGCGGAGTGATTGAAGCCGAGCACCTGTTTCCAAACCAGCCCGACGCACCGCACGCGGGGCTCGACCCACGGGGTCGGCTGACCACCTGGGCGCCGCATGAAGAAGTCCGGCTGTGCGAGCAGGTACTTGAGGCTGGCATGCCGATCGAGACCCTGGAAGCGCGCGTGTTGTCGCTGGCTGTCGAACGCAGCGGTGGCAACCTTGCCGGCGCGGCGCGCATGCTGGGCCTGAGCCGAGCCCAACTGGCCTATCGCCTCAAGCGGCAGCAAGAACCCGACAGCAATTGAGAAATACCATGTGGCAAGAACTGCTTCAGGCCTCGCACCCGGCCAGCCCCGTTGCACGAGGCGATGAACTCAAGCCGCGGACCCTGACCGAGCGTGCCTACCGCGCCCTGCGCCGCGACATCGTCCTTGGCGACCTGCAACCCGGTCAGCGCTTGCGTGTCGAACATCTCAAGGAAGACTACGACGTCGGCGCCGGCACGCTTCGGGAGGCTCTGGCGCTGCTGGTGTCCGACGCACTGGTGACGGTAGAGGGGCAGCGCGGCTACCGAGTGAGCGCTATCTCGCTGGATGACCTGCGAGACCTCACCGACACACGCGTGAAGCTCGAAACCGAGGCGCTTCGTCAGTCGATCCGGCTGGGGGACGGGCCTTGGGAGGTGGCGGTGCGCGAGGCATTCGCACAGCTGAGCGAGGTCGAAGCAGATGGCGTTGCCAGCGACCCGGCGCAGTGGGAACGCGCCAACCGACGATTTCATGAAACCCTGATTGCCGGGTACAGCTCGCCCTGGACGCGACGTTTGCTGGACATCCTCTATCGCCATGGCGAGCGCTACCGGCATGTGGCGATCCAGTTGGGCGCGACCCAGACCATTGAACGCGACGTACACGACGAGCATGTCCATATCTACCGTGCCGCGCTGGCACGCCAGGAGGCGCGCGCCGCGCTGGCGCTGGAGGCCCACATCCGGCTCACCTGTGACCTCTTGATCCAGCACGCTGCCGAGTTGCAGGTGGCCACGCCGCGCAGGCGAGCCGATGCGGCCCTTCCTGGCTGAGGCGCCGCCCAGGTTCCTTTCAAAGGATAGGGACTTCCTTCTTTGGCTGGACCATCGCGCGTCAGCGTTCCCGCGGTGCGCGGCAGCTCAGCGCGGGGTGTGCGGTCCGCCCTGACGCGCCAGGTGCACCTGATGCAGCGTGATCTTGCGGACCTCGGCCTGGCTGGTCTCGATGTGCGCGCGCAGCAGCATCGCGGCCTGGTCGCCGCGCTTGCGCTGGATGGCCCTGAGGATTTCCGCGTGTTCATCGTAGGTGGCGTCGATGCGCGCCTGCTTGGTGAAGTCCAGCCGGCGGATGATCCGGATGCGCTCGGTCACGTCGCGGTGCACGCGGGCCATCTCGGCGTTGCCAGCGGCAGTGACCAGGGCGCAATGAAAGGCTTCGTCCTGCTGGCCGACTTGCGCCGTGTCGGTGCAGCGCGCTGCGGGGGGCACCAGCCAGAACGTGGCCAGCTGCGCCAGCAGGGCGTGGTCCACGCGGTCACCGCTGGCGCACAGGCGATGCGCGGCAGTGGTCTCCAGCACCATGCGCAGGTCGTACAACTGCTCGAACTGGTCGAAATCGAAGGGCAGCACGCGCCAGCCACTGCGAAACAACACCTCGACATAGCCCTCCTGTCGCAGCTGCGTGAGCGCCTGGCGCACGGGCGTGCGTGACACACCGAGGCGTTCGCAGATTTCGTTCTCGGTGAAGCGGTCGCCGGGGACCAGCTTGAACTCGGCCACGTCGCGCTTGAGCTGGGCGTACACCTCGTCGGCGCGCGAGCGGTGTGCGGGGGCGCGGGTGGGGGGGTGGGGAGCAGCGGTGTGCACGGGGACACTCTAGCAGTTCGCGGCTTCCGGCGGCCTGTCGTGGGGGGCCGCCAGAGCGGCCAGCAGCGCGGCGCTCGGCGCGGTCCATCCGACAATGGCGCCTTGGGCACGTGTCATGGCGAGGGTGGCGGCCTTGAACGCGGGGAAGTAGCTCTCGGTGCAATCCTCGAGCAGCAGGCCTTCGTAGCCGCGGTCGTTGGCCTCGCGCATGCTGGTCTGCACGCAGACTTCGGTGGTCACGCCCATGAAGATCAGGTGGGTGATGCCGCGCGCCTGCAGCAGCGCCTGCAGCGGCGTGGCGTGGAAGGCCCCTTTGCCGGGCTTGTCGATGACGATCTCCCCCGCCATGGGGGCGAGCTCGGGAATGATCTGGTTGCCGGGCTCGCCAGCCACCAGAATGCGCCCCATGGGCCCCAGGTCGCCGATGCGCAAGGCCGGGTGGCCGCGCTCGCGCTTGGCGCGTGGGCAGTCGGACAGGTCGGGCCGGTGCGCTTCCCGGGTGTGGACCACCAGGCCACCGGCCGCGCGCCAGGCCGCCAGCACGCGCTGGCAGGCGGGCACGATGGCCGCGAGCAGCGACACGTCGTTGCCCAGGCTGGCGCCGAAGCCGCCGGGCTCGATGAAGTCGCGCTGCATGTCGATGATGACCAGGGCGGTGGACGTCAGGTCGAAGGGATAGGGAAAGGGCGTCGCGGCGAGGTGCATCATGGTCTGTGCCCGGCGGGGAGTTGGTGTCGACGGGTTGCTTGCAGGGCCGGGACGGACGTCATGCGTGGCCGCCGCCCATGTGGGTGCCGAGCGCATGGCGGTCCGCCGTGGCGGCGGCGGTCTCGAAGACGATGCGGCCTTCGCTCATCACCGCGACGCGGTCGGCCAGTTCCAGCAACTCGTCCAGGTCTTCGCTGATCAGCAGGACGGCGCCGCCCCGGTCGGCCACGCCACGCAGGCGGGCATGGATCTCGGCCACGGCCGCGAAGTCCAGGCCGAACACCGGATTGGCTGCGATCAGCACGTGGATGTCGCCGTGCAGTTCGCGCGCCAGCACGGCGCGCTGCACATTCCCGCCGGAAAGGCTGTGTGTGGGCGCGTTTTCACCCTGGGTCTTGATGCCGTAGGCGGCGATCCACGCGCGTGCCCGGGCGCGCCAGGCGCCAAAGCGCAGGCGCCCGTTCCGGCACAGGGGTGGACGGTCGAAGTCGCGCAGCGCCATGTTCTCGGCCACGCTCAGGCTGCCGACGCAGGCGTTGCGCAGGGGCTCTTCGGGCAGGCTGCGGACTTTCAGATGCTGGTTCTGCGCGCGGGTGGCGGCATAGGGCTGGCCCTGCACCAGCACGTGGCCGGCCGCGCGCTTGCGCTGGCCGACCAGGGCCTCGACCAGCTCGCGCTGGCCGTTGCCGGAGACGCCGGCGAGACCCAGGATTTCGCCAGGCGCCACCCGCAGGCCCAGGTCACGCACCGCGAGCGTGCCCCGGTCCCCCATGACCGACAGATTCCTCACTTCCAGCGGCCATGGAGCAGCTTCATTTTTAATAGCATTAGATGACCGATTGACGCTGGGATGTGGCACTTTTTCTTCAAATTCTTCAGGGGCGGGTGCCGAGGACGTCGAGGTCTCGCCCATCATGGCCTGGGCCAGGCGACGGGGGTCGCTCGCGGCCACGGCGCTGTGGTGCACGGCTTGACCGCGCCGCAGCACGGTGACGTCATCGGCGTAGGCCATCACCTCGCGGAATTTGTGCGTGATCAGCAGCACGGTGCAGGCGCCGCTGCGGGCGAATTCGCGCACGTGGCCCAGTACCTCGTCGGCTTCCTGCGGCGTGAGCACCGAGGTGGGTTCGTCGAGGATCAGCAGACGGGGCTTCAGGTACAGCTGTTTGAGCAGTTCGAGTTTCTGCTTCTCGCCGGCGGCCAGGGCCAGTGGCCGGGCGTCCAGGTCCAGTTGGAAGGGGGTGGTGGCCAGGAAGGCCTGCAACTCGGCGCGCCGGGCTTTCCAGTGGATGACCGCGGGGATCTTGCCGCCGGCCAGAAGCAGGTTTTCGGCGACCGTCATGCCAGGCGCCAGCGTGAAGTGCTGGTAGACCATGCCGATGCCCAGTGCGCGCGCGACGACGGGATTGGCGATGTCGTGCTCGCGCCCATCCGTCATCACGCCGCCTTCGTCGGGACGGTGGTAGCCGGCGATGCATTTGACCAGCGTGCTCTTGCCGGCGCCGTTCTCGCCCAGCAGCGCGTGCACCGTGCCGGGCGCGACCTTCAGCGTGACCCGGTCCAGCGCGGTGAAGGCGCCGAAACGGCGCGTGAGGTTGTAGGTTTCCAGCGTCAGGGCATGCATGCGTGGGCTCCCGGGTTCGCGCCGGCCGCCTCAGGCGCCGAGCGCCTCGATCAGCTGG
>JAEWVY010000017.1 GCA_023396625.1 Pseudomonadota bacterium
CGAGGACATGGGCTACATCATCAACGGCGTGGCGTGCGAGACCGACGATCAGGGCTACCTGTTGGAGCCGAACTTCGACGAAGAGGCGGTGCGCGTCATCGCGCAGGCCGAGGGCATCGCGCTCACCGACGCCCATTGGCAGGTGGTGAACTATCTGCGCGACGAATACCGCGAGCACGGCCACACGCCGAACTTTCGCAACATGCTCAAGGGTGTGGCCGAGATCCTGCCCGACGTGGACAGCAAGGCCCTGTACGACCTGTTTCCCGTGGGACCGGCCAAGCAGGGCGCCAAGGTGGCCGGCCTGCCGCAACCGCTGGGCAAAGGCGGGTATTGATGCCCCCCCTGAGTCGGCTGCGCCGCCTTCCCCCCGAGGGGGGACAACGCCAGTGGCCGGGCGAAGCCCGTTCCACGGCGTTTCCCGATGGCACCCCCGTGCGTGTGCCGTGGCTGGTCCATCGGTAGCGAGGCATTCATGGCGATTCGGATCAAGAGTCAGTGGTTCAAGGGGGGCGAGGCCAAGACGCCGGAGCAGACGGCCAGCGCCATGGCCTTCATCACCTGGCGCGTGGGGCAGAACATGCTCAAGCAGATGCGGGGCGCGAAGTTCGATATCGACGTCGGGCCGCAGTACTTCGCCTTCACGCGCGAAGTGCTGGTGTTCCTGGCGCAGGTGCTGGACCGCATGGCCTACGAACGCATGGGCGCCGAAGGGCGGCAGGCCTTCATCACCGCCTTGGTGCGGCGCCTGGGCGAGACCCTGCAGGAAAACGAGGACACCTACCTGGGCGTGCCGCCCGCCGGGCAGCCCACGCATTTCGAGACCTTCATCGATCTCTTCAACGAACTGGCCGATCACTACGCCGAATTCGGTTTTGGCACCGACGGCCCGGACTTTGCCTTCGTGCGCTACCTGGGCCACCGCATCGAGCGCATCATGCCCGCCAAGGACCAGCGCTGGGTGATCGAACAACTCATGGCCGCCGAGGTGCCCGAGGCCGTGCAGACCCTGCAACGCGGCATGGCGGGCGTGCTCAATACCGAGCCGCGCGCGCGGTCGCGCCGCACCGCCACCTCGGGCGACTGACCCGCCCCACCCACCATGAGAGTGCCTTCTCCCTTCGACCTGGACCGTACAGCGACCTACGAGCGCTGGCGCGACGCCAAGCGCGCCAGCCACCCGCGCGATGCGCAGGCGCTGATCGTGGACGTGGCCGACCCGCGCGCGCTCACGCCTGCCGAGCACCAGGCCTTGCTGCAACGCTGCGCCACGACCAACATGGCCTTGTACCGCAGCCCCGTTCTGGACGAGGACAAGGCCATCCCGCGCCTGCTGGGCGCGCAACTGAGTCTGCACCGGCTGGACGCCAACTGGCTGGCCGACGACGACGGCATTTCGCCCATTGCCGTGGCCGCCGGCGCGGGGGACCGCCCGGCCTTCATTCCGTATACCAACCGCCCCATCAAGTGGCACACCGACGGCTACTACCACCCACCCGGGCGGCGCATCCAGGCCATGGTGCTGCATTGCGTGCGTGCCGCCGTCAGCGGGGGCGAGAACGCCCTCATGGACCACGAAATGGCCTACATCGCCGTGCGCGAGGCCAATCCTGACTGGGTGCGCGCCCTCATGGCCGACGACGCCATGACCATCCCCGAGCGTCTGGACGATGACGGCGTGGCCCGCGCCGCGCAGTCCGGCCCGGTGTTTGCGGTGGACCCGGCCAGCGGCGCGCTGCACATGCGCTACACGGCACGCACGCGCAGCGTGATGTGGAAGGACGATGCTCCCACGCGGGACGCTGCGGCCTTTCTGCAGCGGGTGCTTGACGACGACCCCCACGTGTTCCGGCTGCGCATGTCGCCCGGCATGGGCCTGTTGTGCAACAACGTGCTGCACGACCGCGCCGGCTTCGTGGACGACCCCGCGCGGCCGCGCCTGCTGTACCGGGCGCGCTATCTGGATCGGATCGCCGGCACATAGGCCCTTACAACCCGGAGAAATGCCATGACCCATCGCTTGAGTGTGTGGCGCGCCGCCCAACTGGTGGGCGTGGCGCGAGGGGTTTTGCAGCAGCAGGTGCGCGAAGGCGCGCTGGAACTGAGCGATGGCCTGGTGTCCACCGAAGCCTTGCGGCGCCTGTACCCCACGGCACGGCTGGAAGAAACCGGCCTGGCCGAGCGCGTGACGCAAATCCGCGACGAAGCCTTTGGCCGACGCGTGCGCGAGCGCCTGCTGCCCAGCCAGGAAGTGCTGGCGCAGCGGCTGTTTGCGCAGAGCCAGGAACTGGCCGACGTGCGCCGGCACCTGCAGCGCTATCACGGTCTGGTGATCGAGCTGCAGCAGCGCGTGCGCGAACTGGCGGCGCGGCATGTGGGCGAGGCGGACTGGGCGGCGCTGGAACAGCAGGTCACGCGCGGTCTGGCGCAAGCCCTGGCGACCGAATCGGTGGACGTGCTGGAGGTGATGGACGATATGCTCAAGGTCATGACGGCCCAGGTCACGGTGCGTCCCAGCGGGCACCAGTTCCTGGTGGAAGGCCACGCCAACCTGCTGCAATCGGGCCTGCACGCCGGGCTCAAGCTCAACTATGGGTGCGGCAATGGCAGTTGCGGCATGTGCAAGGTGCGCGTCATCTCGGGCGAGGTCGCCAAGACCCAGCACTTTGATTACCCGCTGTCCGAAGCCGAGAAGGCCCAGGGCTACACGCTGATGTGCTGTCACACCGCCGCCAGCAGCGAGCTCACGCTGGAGATGCTGGAGGCCAGCGGTCCGCAGGACATCCCCCGCCAGCACATCGTGGCCCAGGTGCGCGCCGTGACCGAGCTGGCGCCCGACACGCGGCTGCTGCATCTGCAGACGCCGCGCACGCACAGGCTGCGCTTTCTGGCCGGGCAATCGGTGGCGCTGGGCTATGCCGCCACGGGGTCGGACGGCGCGCTATGCACCTACCCCGTGGCCAGTTGCCCCTGCGACGACCGCAACCTGCATTTCTTCATCGCCCGCGACGCGACCGATGCCCTGTCGCGGCACGTGTTCGCCGGCGACGTGCGCCCGGGCGCGGCCGTCACGGTACTGGGCCCGGAAGGCGACTTCGTGCTGGCCGCCAGTCATCGCCCCTTGGTGTTCGCCGCCTGCGACACGGCCTTTGCGCCCGTCAAGAGCCTGATCGAACACGCGCTGGCGCTGGACGAGGCGCCCTCGCTGTCGTTGTTCTGGCTGGCCACGCGCCGCGACGGGCACTTCCAGGAGAACCAGTGCCGCGCCTGGTCCGAGGCACTGGACCCGTTTGAATACGAACTGGTGTCGCATCCGGACGTGACCACCGGCGCGCGCGAGATCGCCCAGGCCATGCGCGCCGACCTGTTCGACATCGACTGCGACTTCTATCTCGCCGGCCCCCAGGCCTTTGTGCGC
Organism: Pseudomonadota bacterium; assembly: GCA_023396625.1. Lineage (GTDB taxonomy): Bacteria > Pseudomonadota > Gammaproteobacteria > Burkholderiales > Burkholderiaceae_C > JAEWVY01. The sequence continues at coordinate 3,419 of JAEWVY010000017.1, forward strand.
ACCCTGCTCGAGGAACTGCGGGGCGCGGGCGTGGCCGCAGGGCAGATTTTTGTCAACGTGCTGTGAGCATCGCCGCGTCCCATGTCGCCCCATGGAAGGATGCAGTGGCTGCGTTTTTTGACCTGAGTCGGGTCTCTACCGCTGCTGCCACTTCATCGTGAGCACCGCGCCCAGCACGATGCCGGCGAGCGCGATGAAGGAGCCCAATGCCAGGGTGGATATGCCCGAGAGGCCCTGGCCGATGGTGCAGCCCACGGCGGTGACGCCGCCAAACCCCATCAGCACGGCGCCCACCAGTTGCGTGCGCAGATCCTCCAACGAGGCAAAGCCTTCCCAGCGGAATTTGCGCGTGGCAACGGCGTAGGTTAGCGAGCCCAGCGCGATGCCCGCCGCGGTGGCGATGCCAAAGGTGACGCGCAAGGACTTGTCCGTCCACAGCATGAGCAGCTCCAGGCTGTAGGCCGTGGGGGCGACGAAGCTCATGGATTCTAGGGTGCGCGTGTTGGTGGCGAAGTACACGGTTTCCAGCGTGTCGGGGTTTTCGCCGTAGCCGATGTGACCGGTGAGGTACCAGCCGGCCACGATGAGCAGTCCCAGCACGAGGGCGCCCAGCACTTGTGGCAGGTTGGCGCGAAAGCGCCGGTCCTTGAACACAAAGGCCAGCAACCCCAGGCCGAACACGCCGGTGCCGGCCAGCAGGGCGGTCTTTTCCGGCAGGCCTGTGAGTCTGGACAGGATATGCGGCAAGCCCTGGGTGCTCAGGCCCCAGGCCGACAGGTCGAGGGCCACGGGGTCCAGGTAGCTGCTGCGCCACTGGGCAAACAGGCCCTTGAGCGTCATGTACGACGACACCCCCAGAAACACCAACACCACGAGCGAGCGCACGCTGCCGCCCCCTAGTCGCACCAGATTTTTGTTGGTGCAGCCCCCGGCCAGAGTCATGCCCACGCCAAACAGCGTGCCACCCAGCAGCAGGGACAACCAGGGCAGCATGGGGCGCTGGTAGACCGAACGGGACAGATCGATCAGACCCAGGTAGTACAGCAGGTTGGCGCCGAACATGGCCACGGCAATGGTCAGCAGCCACATGCGCATGCGACCCCAGTGTTCCATGTTCACCACGTCGGAGATGGCGCCCATGGTGCAGAAATTGGTCTTGTTGGCGACCGCGCCAAAGATGAAGGCCAGCGCGAAGCCGCCCCACACGACCCAGATGGTCGGGTTCATCTCGCCTGCCATGGTCCGCCTCAGATGAACAGACAGACGTCCGATTCACCGGCGAACTTCATGAACGTGGCGGCGCCGCCGTATTCCACGTTCTTGATGAAGTCGCTGTGCTGGAACTCGAACAGGTCCACCGTCATCTGGCAGGCCACGTACTTCACGTCCGCTTCCAGGCACAGGTCGCGCAGTTCCTTGAGCGAGGCCACGCCCTTGGATTTCATCTTGTTCTTCATCATCATCGTGGCCATGGATTCCATGCCCGGCAGCATCTGCACCATCACGGGCATGGGCACCGGCATGGGCATGGCGGGGTTGGCCAGCGGGCTGATCTTGATGTCGTCCAGATCGTGGCGCAGCAGTTGCAGACCGTAGAAGGTGAAGAAGATCTGCACTTCCCAGCCCAGCGCGGCGGCGGTGGAGGCCAGGATGAAGGGGGGATACGCCATGTCCAGCGTGCCCTTGGTGGCGATGAGCGCCATTTTCTTGGTAGCCATGCTCGTGTTCCTGGTGAGGGTGGCGGCTTTCAGGCCTTCTTGAGGTAGAACACGAACTTGCTGTTTTCGCTGCTTTGCTCCAGCAGAGCGTTGCCGGTCTGTTCGGCAAATGCGGCCATGTCGCAGACCGAACCGGGGTCGGTGGCGATCACGCGCAGCACCTGGCCTGATGTCATGTCGGCCAGGGCCTTTTTCGTCTTGACGATGGGCAGCGGACAGGCCAGGCCCGAGGCGTCAAATTCCTTGTTGAATTCCATGGTTTGTCTCCGGTGATGTTGAGTTTTGTCTTGACCGCTTCGGTTCGGACACTGTTTTAGCGTACACGCCGTTCGCAATCATTCTTTGACGCGCTGCCTGTCGCGTCTATCACCGCAACGGGTGGGGCTGTATAGCCCATGTGGGTAGCTGGGCTTTTCTGGGCCAGTTTAGCTCGACGCTGTCAGGGCCATTGCGCCGATGGCGTGTTGACAGGGTACGGGACAGATCAGGTGCTCAGCAGAAGCCCCAGGCTGTCCCACGGGCACCGAGTCGGCTCATAAGTTGCTCCGTGTAATCCCTGATTCTGATTTTTCATCCATCATGTATATTAGTAAATGATCATATTCGGACATGCAAGTTAAATGAAAGAGGTCGCAGCTCAGCGGTTGGAGGTGTTCGAGAAGGCAGCGGAGCTGTTCGGTCTGTTGTCTACGCCGATCAGGCTTCGGATCATCAGCGAGCTGTGCGGTCAGGAAAAGAACGTGGGGCAATTGCTCGAGTGCATTGAAACGGCGCAGTCCAACATGTCGCAGCATCTCAATATGCTGTATCGGGCGGGTGTGGTGGCAAAGCGGCGCAATGGTGCACAGGTTTTCTATCGTATTGCTGATGAATCGGCGGCCTTGGTTTGCCGCGCTGTCTGTACCCAGGTGGCGATTGAAATGAAAGAGGGAATTTGATGATGACCAGAGGCGATGAAGCGCTGCGGCCGATGGGCACGGGCTGTGTCAGCAATTCAGTGAAGGAGACTGTGTGAAACAAGTAGACCTCAACTCAGGAAGGGTGCAACGAGCGCCTGAGAATTTCCTGAGTGGTGATGGCATCAAGACCGTTCTTGCCGAAGCCCGCCGCGGGCGCCGTGACTTCATTCGCAGCGCTTTTGCAACTGCCGTGGCTGGGGCTGCGACGCCCTATGCCATCGCGCAAGGGAATCCGGTTCCTACCGAGGGGGGTGATTCCAATATTTTGAACCTGCCGCCGCATAGCAAGGGCTTGGGGCAGGGGGTTTCGCCAGAGGGGAGCTACGGCAAACCATCCAAATGGGAGGCCAATGTCATGCGCAGGCAAAGTCCAGGACTGACGCAAACGACCCAGGCTTCCGTTTCCTTTGCACCACTGCAGTCGCTATTTGGCATCGTCACGCCCAGTGGACTGCATTTCGAGCGCCACCACCAGGGATGGTGGGACATCGATCCGTCCAAGCACCGTCTCATGATCAACGGCATGGTGAAAAGACCCATGGTGTTCACCATGGATGAGATCATGCGCTTGCCGTCTGTTTCACGTTTCCACTTTATTGAATGCGGGGCAAATACGGCAGTGGAATGGGGCAATGTCGCCGTGCCGACGGTCCAGTACACGCACGGCATGATCTCCTGCAGCGAATTTACGGGGGTGCCCCTGGTGACGTTACTCGAGTTGGCGGGTTTCGATGTCAGGGGCGGCAAGTTCGTGCTTGCAGAGGGCGGTGACGGTTCTTCCATGACCCGGACGATTCCAATGAGCTTGATCCTTTCAGGCGAGGTTCTGGTGGCCTATGGACAAAATGGTGAAATGCTTCGCCCCGAGAATGGCTATCCCCTGCGCCTCGTGGTCCCTGGTGTTCAGGGGGTGAGTTGGGTGAAATACCTTCGTCGCGTGGAGGTCGGTGACAAGCCCTTTGCGACAAAAGACGAGGCGGTTCACTACATCGACCTCTTGCCGAATGGGCAGCATCGCCAGTACAGCAATCTCCAGGAATGTAAAAGCGTGGTGACAACCCCTTCGGGTGGGCAGGTGTTACTTGATAAGGGCTTTTACAACATTACGGGTCTGGCTTGGTCTGGAAAAGGCAAGGTCAAGAAGGTGGATGTGTCGGTCGATGGCGGGCGCAACTGGCGGCAGGCTCGACTGGAGGCGCCGGTGTTGTCAAAGGCATTGACGCGCTTCAATATCGATTGGGTTTGGGACGGCAAGCCCGCCATCATTCAGAGTCGTGCCATGGATGAGTCGGGGTTTGTTCAGCCGACCTACAAGCAACTCCGTGCCGTGCGTGGTATCCGGTCGATCTATCACAACAACGCGATCCAGTCGTGGCTCGTTCAGGAAAATGGAGAGATCAAGAATGTCCAGCTTTCGTAAGGCAGTGCTCGTGATTGTCTTCCTGGCCGCCGCAGGACAGGTTGGCGCTCAAGGCGTGAAGACAATGCCCGGCATTGGGCGCGAAGCGACATCCAAGGAAATCGCGGCTTGGGACATTGATGTACGGCCCGATTTCAAGGGTTTGCCTCCTGGAGCGGGAACGGTGGCGAAAGGGCAGGATGTTTGGGAGGCTAGGTGTGCCCACTGTCACGGAATCTTTGGTGAATCCGGCGAGGTCTTTAGCCCCCTCGTAGGTGGTATCACGCCGGACGACATCAAGACAGGCCACGTCGCCAAGCTCAAGGATCCGACGGTTAGCCGAACAACGTTCATGAAGTTGGCGACACTGTCAACGGTTTGGGATTACATCAACCGGGCTATGCCGTGGACGGAGCCAAAATCTCTGACGCATGATGAGGTTTATGCGGTTGTTGCATTTTTATTGAATCTTTCAGGAATTGTTCCAGACGACTTCACTCTGTCCGACCGAAATATTGCCCAAGTTCAAGCTCGAATGCCCAACCGCAATGGCATGGAGACGAACCACGCGATGTGGCCAGGAAAGGAGTTTGGGGGTGCCAGTCGGCCGGACACGGCAAATGTGGCTTGCATGGTGAACTGTGCCACGGAGCCTAAAGTTGCCTCGTTTCTTCCAGAGTTCGCACGGAATGCTCACGGTAACCTAGCCGAGCAGAACCGGATTGTCGGTGCGCAGCGTGGGGTGGACACCTCCGGGTTAGAGGCCGGGAGTTTGCCTGGTGGCGCCGCTGCATTGCCCAGGAAGGCTGCGCAGAACTCGGATACAAAGCCCGAGACCAAGGCAGATGGTGATGATCGCAACAAGATCGTTTCCTCGTTGCTTGCCAAGCACAATTGCACAGCGTGTCACGGCCTGACCAACAAGATTGTTGGACCCGCATTTATGGATGTGGCAAAGAAGAATGCCGGCAAGACGGACTACTTGGCAGGAAAAATCAAATCTGGCGGATCTGGTGTCTGGGGGCCTATCCCGATGCCGCCGCAGACTTTGAGCGATGTCGATGCAAAGACCATCGCGGAATGGCTGGCATCTGGCGCAGGCAAGTAGGTTCGGGAATCCAGGGGAGTTGTTTACCCGTTGTTATCTAACATTTGTTTTACCCAAGGAGATTTGAAATGAAAACTCGTCGTGAAGCTCTCAAACAGAGCGCAATGGTGGCCGGTCTGCTGGCCTCCACGGGCTTGTTCCCTCAATATGCCCAGGCGGCCTACAACAAGACAGCTTTTGAAGGCAAATCAGTGCAGGATGTCGTGAAAGCGGTTGGCGGCGGCATGCCGGCCGAGAGCAAGGATGTCACGATCACTGGCCCCGACATCGCTGAAAACGGCGCTGTCGTGCCTCTGGGTGCAAATACCACGCTGCCGGGTGTCAAGCAGATGTTGATCTTGGTTGAGAAGAATCCGGCCGCCCTGGTGGCCCTGTTCAATCTGACCGATAGTGTGGAGGCGAACTTCACCACGCGAGCCAAGATGGGGCAGTCATCTGACGTGTACGCCATCGCAGTCATGAACGATGGAAAAGCGTATTACGCCAAAAAGGAAGTCAAGGTCACGTTAGGGGGATGTGGCGGCTGATGCGTATTCATGATGTCACAAGTCCAATTTTGAACGGTTAATTTAGGAGAGTAAAAATGGCAGATCCGATGCGCATTCGCGCCCAGGCTTCAGGCGACAAGGTAACGGTCCGTGTGTTGATGAGTCACGAGATGGAGTCCGGGCAACGCAAGGACGCTGCGGGCAAGGCGATTCCTGCCTGGTTTATTCAGGAAGTGGAAGCGAAACTCAATGGCAAGACCGTCATGACGGCCGAATGGGGCCCGTCCGTTTCCAAGAACCCGTTTGTTCAATTTGTGGTCAAGGGCGCCAAGGCTGGCGACAAGATTGCCATGACCTGGAAAGACAACAAAGGTGAAACACGTACCGACGAGGCTACGGTTTCTTGAGGTACTGGGTCTCAGCGGCTAAGGCTGGAACTGTCCCACCTTTCTTATTTTTCAATACCTGAAGAGGCAAGCACAATGAAAACAAAAGCATGGGCAATTTTGCTTTTGAATGGCCTGGTCAGTATCACGGCTTTGGCACAGAAATCAGCGGTCGATTCGATCGAGGAATACCGCGCAATGCTCCAGGATGGCAATCCTGCGGATCTTTTTGAAGCCAAAGGCGAGGATTTGTGGAAAAGCCGTCGAGGCCCGAAGAACGACTCTTTGGAGAAATGCGATCTTGGCAAAGGACCTGGTGTGGTCAAGGGCGCTTTCGTTGAATTGCCCCGGTACTTCCCCGATACGAAACGTGTTCAGGATCTCGAGTCACGCTTGCTGACTTGCATGGAGACTTTGCAAGGGTTCAAGGCGGGTGATATCGCCAAAACACCATTTGGGAAAGGAGAAAAGGCAAATGTGACGGCGTTGGCCACTTGGATTGCGGCTGAATCCAAAGGCATGAAATTCAATCTCCCGCAATCGCATCCTCAGGAGAAGGTTTTCTACGAAATCGGGAAGCGCTTGTTCTACCAGCGTGGGGGGACGCATGATTTTTCTTGTGCGTCGTGCCATGGAGGGGACAAGTGGCGCATCCGGCTTCAGGATCTGCCCAACCTAACGAAAAACCCTGGGGACGGCGTTGGCTTCGCGGCTTGGCCGGCCTATCGGGTTTCGAATGGGCAAATGTGGAGCATGCAGCATCGCCTGAATGATTGTTATCGCCAGCAACGCTTCCCGGAGCCTGGCTATGCTAGCGATGCCACAGTGGCGCTGAGTGTCTATCTTGGCGTGAATACCAACGGCTCCAAGTCGGCCGTCCCTACCATCAAGCGCTGATCGAGCCGGAGAAATGCCATGAATAAGAAGCACTATTGGATTGCCTTGTCATCACTTGTTGTGACCGGCTTTCTCGCTGGTTGCGCGGGTGGAACAGGCGTAGATATCGCTGATGTGGACAAATTGACTCATGACATCGTCAAGGCGGATTTCCACGACAAGGGAATTGTCAAGGCATCCGTACTTGACACAGATGAAACGAATCGGTTGTGTAGCGCGGCTGACGTGGCTGGAAAGCCTTTGGCCGACGTGACAGCCAAGCGACTGGAGGCCGCGAATCTGAAGACCATCAAATGGCCCTCGGAAGGGAAGTTTCTGGGCGACTGGAAAGAAGGTGAAAAAATCGCGCAGAGCGGCCGTGGTTTGACATGGACCGATACGGCTGGAATGGTCAATGGGGGCAATTGTTATAACTGCCATCAGATCGACAAGAAGGAAATTTCTTTTGGCACCATTGGGCCAAGTCTGTATAACTATGGGAAATTGCGGGGTGTGACAGATCCTGGTGCGGCCGCATCCAGGGCCATCGTGGAATATACCTGGGGCAAGATCTGGAATGCCAAGGCTTACAACGCGTGTTCCAACATGCCGCGCGCCGGCCATATGGGTATTCTGAATGAGTCCCAGATACGCCATCTCATGGCTTTGCTGCTAGATCCCAAATCACCGGTAAATCAGTAACCCAGTAACCCAGGATTGAAACCTGGTGGCGTTGGAGTTTACATCTTCATATATCGCTAAATAAAGAAGTATGAATTTAACGAAGCGCGAGTTCTTCCAAGTGCTTGGTGCAAGCACGGTAGCTGGGATGGGCCTAGGCACGTGGGCGGATGCGGATGCATCCATTGCATCCGAGGGTCTCTATGACCTTCCGAGGTTTGGCAAAGTATCTTTTTTGCACATGACCGACTGCCACGCCCAGCTCAAGCCCATTTACTTCCGCGAGCCCAGCGTCAATCTGGGTATCGGTGGCATGAAGGGCAACTTGCCGCACCTGGTGGGCGAGCACTTGCTGAAGGTGGCCAAGGTGCGCCCGGGTACGGCCCAGGCCCATGCCCTAACCTACCTCGACTACGAGCAGGCCGCCCGCCGCTACGGCAAGGTCGGCGGCTTTGCGCACCTGGCCACGCTGGTCAAGCGCCTCAAGGCCAGCCGTCCCGGCGCGCTGCTGCTCGACGGGGGCGACACCTGGCAGGGCTCGGGCACGGCACTGTGGACGCGCGGCCAGGACATGGTCGATGCCTGCAAGCTTCTGGGCGTGGACGTGATGACCGGGCACTGGGAGTTCACCCTGGGCATGGAACGCGTCAAGGAGATCGTGGAGAAGGACTTCGCCGGCAAGGTGGATTTCGTGGCGCAGAACGTCAAGACCAACGACTTCGGCGACCCGGTGTTCAAGCCCTACGTGATCCGGGAGATCAACGGCGTGCCCTGCGCCATCATCGGCCAGGCTTTCCCCTACACCCCCATCGCGAACCCGCGCTACATGGTGGCCGACTGGGCCTTCGGCATCCAGGACGACAACATGCAGAAGATGGTGGACGAGGCTCGCGGCAAGGGCGCGCAGGTGGTCGTGGTCCTGAGCCACAACGGCATGGACGTGGACCTCAAGATGGCCAGCCGTGTCAGCGGCATCGACGCCATCATGGGCGGCCACACGCACGACGGCATGCCCGTGGCGTCCATCGTGAGCAACCCCGGCGGCAAGACCATCGTCACCAACGCCGGCTCCAACAGCAAATTCCTGGGCGTGCTGGACTTTGAGGTCAAGGACAAGAAGGTCACCGACTTCCGTTACAAGCTGCTGCCCGTGTTTGCCAACATGCTGCCCGCGGACAAGGACATGGATGCGCTCATCACCAAGATCCGCGCGCCGTATGAAGCCAAGCTGGCGGAAAAGCTGGCGGTGACCGAGGGCACGCTGTACCGGCGTGGCAACTTCAACGGCACGGGCGACCAGTTGCTGGTGGATGCCTTGATGGAAGTGCAGGGCGCGGACCTGGCGTTTTCACCGGGCTTTCGCTGGGGCACGACACTGCTGCCGGGTCAGGCCATCACGCGCGAGTGGCTCATGGACATGACCGCCACCACCTACTCCTACGCCACCGTGACCGAGATGACCGGCGAGACCATCAAGACCGTGCTGGAGGACGTGGCCGACAACCTGTTCAACCCCGACCCCTACTACCAGCAGGGCGGCGACATGGTGCGCGTGGGTGGGCTGCAATACAGCTGCAACCCGGGCGCGTCCATGGGCCGGCGCATCGACGACATGCGCCTGAACGGCAAGCCTCTGGAAGCCGGCAAGAAGTACAAGGTGGCCGGCTGGGCGCCCGTGGCAGAGGAGGCCAGAAACCAGGGCCACAAGCAGGTCTGGGAAGTGGTCGAGACCTGGCTCAAGGCGCGCGGCGGCAAGGTGTCGGCGCGCAAGCTCAATACACCAAAAATTACGGGTGGATTACCCAATCCAGGCTACACAGCCTGAACCGCCTTGGGGCTCGAAGAGGCTCTTTTCTCTGAGAATATCGAGCCCTGCAACTCGGCGAAGCGAATCGGCGCATCAGACGCCAGCTGACCGAAAGGCTGGCGCTCACAAAATCCATGCTCCACACTTCGTTGATTGTTCGTGCCAGTTGCAGCGGTACACGTTTGTTGGCGAGGCTTGCCCGGATCGTTGAGCACAGTGGCGATACCAGCGTGCGCGATCCTGCTCCGGGATGATTTGGCTGACGAACTCCAGCCCGCGTTGTCCGAGCGTATGAACAGCGGCGCACTGTGCACGCTAACCAGCGCGCGAGCACGTCGATCACGCGCTCGGAGCAGATGACGCCGGCCACGTCGATGGTCAGGCATTCACGGGTGTACTCGTCCACCACCGTGAGGCACGTGATTTGGCGGCCATCGGCAGTGGTGTCGAAGACGAAGTCGTAGTCGTAGGCCCACATCATGTTGACCTTGAACGACGTATGAGCGCGGGGTCGGCCAATGACGATGCGCTTGCGAGAACGCTTGGGCAGCAGTAGCCCGGCCTGGCGTCAGATACGGTGCGTGCGCGACTAACTCAGCTCAAAGCCTTGCCGGCGCAGGAAGATGCGAATGCGCCGATAGCCGTAGCGCGGGTACTGCGTCGACAGCGACTTCATCGCCTCGATCACCGGGGCGTCCTTGGCGGGCAGCTGCAACACGTAGATCAGCGTCGATCGGGCCATCCCCAGCAGCCCTGCGGGCGCACCACTTTTTTGAATTGATCTCCTTGAGCACCTCGATGTCCAGTGCCGCTTCGGCCAGCAGCTTCTTCAGGCGGCTGTTTTCCAACTCCAGGGCCTCGAGGCGCTTGACGTCTGCGACGTCAAGCGCACCGAAATGCTTGCGCCAAGTGTAGATGCGAGTTCGCTGACCTTGTACTTCTTGGCTAATCAGCATTGTGGAGATAGGCAAGAATTTATGCTAATCTATAAGAAAGTAATTTTTTTATCGAAAAATAAAATATATTGAAGTTCGAAGTGGCTTTGATTTCAGGCTGTGCATGTTTTCGACCTTCCCCGACGGGTAGGACGACTTCCGGTAACTGAATCGGATCATGCTATCCAGAAAAGGGGTCTTAGAGATTTCCGAATAAGTAGCGATCTCAAGCGCATGCGGCGCGGCAACAGTGCCGTGGGACTGGTGTTGGTTGTGGAAGCCGGCCCAGGACTTCAATGACGCCAACATTGCCATCGGCGTAGCGTTCGTGTGCCTTCTGACTGTGGATCCTTTGCTTTATGAGCTTCTTCACTGATCACTTTCCACTATTAACACCCTGTCATAGGAGGCATTCATGAGCATCCACCGTCGCACTCTTCTGGCCAGCGGCAGCGCCGCCACCCTCGGCTGGCTGGCAGGAGGCATTCCGATCCCGGCCTGGGCCCAAGCGAGCAAGTCGCTCAACATCGCGCTGTTCCCTGAGCCGAACTCCGTCACCGCCGGGGCGGGCACGACCGGTCCGGCGCTCATGGTGCTGGGCAATATCTACGACGGCCTGCTGCGCTTCGACGAGAACCTCAACCCCATGCCCAGCCTGGCCACGGAATGGACGGTGAGCAAGGACCATCTGGTCTACACCTTCAAGCTCAAGCGCAACGTGCGCTGGCACGATGGCAAGCCCTTCACGTCCGCCGACGTCGTGTACTCGGTGGACGTGCTGATGCGGGCGGTGATGCCACGCATGCGGCTGGCGTTGCAGTCGGTGCAAAGCATCACCGCGCTGGACAGCCACACGGTGGAGTTCCGGCTGAAGGAGGTATTCCCGGCCTTCCTGGGTCTGTTCGACTCCAGCGCCAGCATCGTGGCCAAGCACGTCATGGCCGGGCAGGATCTGAGCAAACCCATCACCGCCGCACCCGTGGGCACCGGCCCCTTCAAGTTCAAGGAGTGGCAGCGCGGCAACTTCATCCACCTGGTGAAGAACGAGGACTACCACGAAGCCGGCTTTCCCAAGGTGGACAACGTCTATTGGCACATCATCCCGGACGCGGCCTCGCGCGCTGCGGCGTTCGAGTCGGGCAAGGTCGATGTGCTGCCCGGCGGCACGGTGGAATACTTCGACGTGGCCCGCCTGTCCAAGCTGCCGGGCGTGGCGGTCACCACCAAGGGCTGGGAAAAATTCGCTCCCCACGCCTGGATGTGGATCAACCACCGCAACCCGGTGCTGGGCAAGCTCAAGGTGCGCCAGGCCATCATGCACGCGCTGGACCGCGAGGCCATGGCACGGGTGGTGTGGCACGGCTACGCCACGCCGGCCACCGGCGCCTTCAACCACCACACGCCGTACTACACGGCCAAGGTGACTTCGTATCCGCATGACGTGGCCAAGGCCAAGAAGCTGCTGGCCGAGTCGGGCTACGCGGGCGAGACCATCCGCATGCTGCCCATCCCCTTTGGTGAAGCCTGGAAGCGCCTGGCCGAGATGGCGCGCCAGAACCTGACGCAAGCCGGCTTCAAGGTCGAGACCCTCAGCGCCGACCTGGCCGGCACCGTGGCGCGCCAGGGCAATTGGGACTTCGACCTGACCTTCACCTACCTGTACCAGTCGGGCGACCCGGCGCTGGGTGTGTCGCGCAACTACATTTCCAGCGAGATCAAGAAGGGGTCCACGTTCAACAACGTGGGGGGCTACCAGAATCCCAAGGTGGATGCGCTGTTTCAGCGCGGTTCGCTGGAAGGCGATCCGGTCAAGCGCGCCGAGATCTACGCCGAGGTGCAGCGTATCCTGGCCGACGACGTGGCCGCCGCCTGGCTGCTGGAGTTGAACTTCCCCACCGTCTACCGCAGCAAGATCGGCAACCTGATCAGCAGCGGCGTGGGCCTGAACGACAGCCTGGGCCGCGCTTCCATCGGCTGATCGCCGCTCGCCGGGCCACGCCTCATGGACAAACTCTTCTTCGTGTTGCGGCGCCTGGCACAGGGGCTAGCCGTGCTGCTGCTGATCGCGGTCATGAACTTCCTGCTGGTGCACGCCGCGCCGGGCGACCCGGCCACGCTGCTGGCCGGTGAATCGGGCGCGGCCGACGAGGTGTTCCTGCAGCAACTGCGCGAGCGCTTCGAATTGGACAAGCCGCTGCCCGTGCAACTGGCGACCTACCTGGGTCAACTCGCGCGGCTGGACCTGGGCCTGTCCTACCG
>JAEWVY010000079.1 GCA_023396625.1 Pseudomonadota bacterium
TCACCAGCGCCTACACCGCGGGGCTGGCGATGGCCTCCTGGGAACTGGATTTCTTCGGCCGGGTCGCCAGCCTGAAAGACGCCGCGCTGGCGCAGTACCTCGCCTCCGAAGAGGCCCGTCGCACCGCGCAGATCAGCCTGGTGGCCGCCGTCGCCAGCACTTGGCTGAGCCTGCGGACCAATGACGAATTGCTGGCCCTGACGCAGCGCACGCTGGCCACCCGGGAAGATTCGCTGCGCCTGACCCAGCTGCGACTGGACAACGGCGCCGCGTCCGCGCTGGATGTCCATCAGGCCCGGACGCTCACGGAGAGCGCGCGCGCCACCCTGGCCCAGCAACAGCGCCTGCGGGCGCTCGATCTGAATGCGCTCACCCTGCTCGCCGGACAGCCTCTGCCCGATCGGCTGCTGCCCGACGCGGCGACCGCGAACGGGGGCGACGACGAGGTGTCGACGCTGTTCCGCGACGTGCCCGCGGGCCTGCCCTCGGACCTGCTGACGCGTCGGCCGGACATCCGGCAAGCCGAGCAACAGCTGATCGCGGCCAACGCGAACATCGGCGCGGCCCGTGCGGCTTTCTTCCCCCGCATCGCACTGACCGCGAGTGCGGGTTCGGCCAGCGGCGCACTCGACGGACTGTTCAAGAGCGGCTCCTGGGGATGGACGCTGGCCCCTCAGGCCCTGCTCCCCGTGTTCGACGCGGGACGCAACCAGGCAGGACTCGAATTGGCCCACGCCGGCCGCGAGATTGCCGTGGCCCAGTACGAAAAAGCCATCCAGACGGCTTTCCGCGAGGTCGCGGACGCACTGGCCGGACGGGCCACGCTGGGCGAACAGCTGCGCGCCACTGCGGCCCAGGCCCAGGCCGAGGCCGACCGGTTCCGCCTGGCCGACCTGCGCTACCGCAACGGCGTCGCCAGCTATCTCGACGTGCTCGACGCCCAGCGCTCGCTGTTCGCCGTACAGCAGGCGCTCGCGCAGACGCGCCTGGCCTGGGCGCAGAACCGCGTGGCGCTGTACAAGGCGCTTGGCGGCGGTGCGCCGGCCACCTGAGACACGCCGGCCGGGTTTCAGCCATGGACTTGCAATGAAAATGCCTTCATCCCAGCATGGAATGGTCACTATTTGCTATAGTTTATTAAGTTAAAAAGCATTTCATCCCAGGCGCCGCGGCGCAACCCCTGCGGGCTCACCCACCAGGGCGGAGTCGTTCACCGGGCAGACATGAAAGGCGAGGTCGGCCTGCGGCACGTCTCTTGCTACTGCCGGTCGCATGAGCACCCAGCCCCCGCCAGCCCCATGAAAGACAGCCTGTGTTTCCTGATGGCCGCGCGTCGCTGCGAGATCGCCGAGCTGCAGCAGCTGGCCCTCACCGGTGCACTGGTGGGCGCGATTGGCGAACTGGTGCACGCACTGCAGCACGAACGTGGCTTGGCCAATTTGTTTCTCGCAGACCACGAGGGGCGCTTTGGCCTGGCCTGGCAGGCGCAGACCCGGACCAGCGATGCACAGACCAGCACGCTACGCGAGTGTTTCGACGCACTGGATGTCGCTGCGCCCGGCCTGGGCCAGGGCGCGCGGCTGTTCAGCCGCATCGCCTGGGTATTGCAGGGACTGGATGCATTACCCCGGTTGCGCGCGCACATCGCTGCCCGAGATTGGACCCCCAGCCGCACGACGGCTGCCTACGTCCGGTTGATCGCGGGCCTGCTCGCCGTGGTTTTCGAGGCTGCCGACAGCGCTGGCGACCCCGGGTTGTCGCGCCAGCTGGTGGCGCTGTTCAATCTGATGCAGGGCAAGGAATATGCCGGCCAGGAGCGCGCGACTGGTGTCGCACTGTTCGCCGCAGGGCGTGCGCGGGCCGATGCTCAGCAGCACCTGCTGCACCTGGTGGAAGCACAGGAAAGCTGCCTGCAGGTGGCCAGGGACTTCACTGGTGAAACCTTGCAGTCGTGTTGGACCTTGGCCGACGAGGCGCCCACGCTGGCACGCATCGAGAGAATGCGCCGGATTCTGTGCACTGCGGCAGATCAGGGCCCACTGGAATCGGCTCTGGGCACGGAGTGGTTCGAATCCTGCACCCGCCGCATCGACGCGCTGCGCACCGTGGAAGTACAGATTGCCATCGCCCTGCGTCACCAGGGCGAGGCCCGCATCGACACGGCGCGCACCGAGCTGGAAGCGCTGCGCCAGCGTGGCACCTTTCAGGCGCCCACCGAAGCCGAAGACATGGCCTTCCTCGAGGACGGGTCCGGCGCCTTGGTCTGGCACCGCGACGCCGCGGAAACGGGTATCGATCCGGCATATGGCGCGCCACTCGCCCGTTCCACCGTGGCCCTGCTGCGTGAGCAGTCCCGCCGCCTTCAGGCCATCAGCGAAAAATTGGCCACTGCCCGCGCAAGCCTGCAGGAACGCAAGCATGTCGAGCGCGCCAAGGGCCTATTGATGGCGCACCGCGGCATCAGCGAGGACGATGCCCACAAACTCTTGCGTCAGATCGCCATGAACCAGAACCGCCGCATCGTCGACGTCGCCGATGCGTTCCTGACCACGGCCAACCTGCTTCCGGCCCAGCGCGGCTGAAACAGCCACATGACGCATCGGCAAATTTCGCTCTGGTTTTCTGCGGATTCGGCCTGGTTCCGGGCCATTGCCGGATGCACATAAACGGGGAACTCCCGTGATGGCGGCACCAGAACGGAACATAGATCGATTGACACGAGCCTCCTGCCGTTCGTCCAGGAATACGCCGCCCGCCCCTCGCCATTCCGATTTCTCCATGAAACATCCCCGCCCCAAAGCACCGGCGGCAAGTCAGCCGGGCCACCAGTGCATCTTGGCACGACTCATGCTTGATTGATGCGTACGAAGGCTGAGCCAATGGCGGCTGAGCTTTCCCCGTCTGAACCCGGATACAGGACAACGGCGTCCATTTCCGCCTGCTCGAGCAGTGCGGAGGTGGACGCCTTTTTTATTTTCACTGATTGTTTTACGACGAAAGGAGCCCGCCATGACTTCTCATCTTCCCTTCGCCAGATGGCACCTGTCGCGCCGCACCGTGCTGCGTGCAGGCGGCGCAGCCGCTGCCTACGCCAGCCTCGGCCACCACGGCGCCTGGGCCGCCGGTTCGGACGCGCCAGAAAAAAAAGAGGTGAAGATCGGCTTCATCCCGCTGACCGACTGCGCCTCGGTGGTGATGGCCTCGGTGTTGGGCTTCGACAAGAAGTACGGCATCAAGATCGTCCCGACCAAGGAGGCCTCGTGGGCCGGCGTGCGCGACAAGCTGGTCAACGGCGAGCTCGACATGGCGCACGTGCTGTGGGGCCTGGTCTACGGCGTGCACCTGGGCGTCTCGGGGCCGAAAAAGGACATGGCCGCGCTGATGAACCTGAACCACAACGGCCAGGCCATCACGCTGTCGAAGAAGCTGGCCGACAAGGGCGCGGTCGACGGCCCCTCGCTGGCCAAGCTGATGGCCACCGACAAGCGCGACTACACCTTCGCGCAGACCTTCCCTACCGGCACCCACGCGATGTGGCTGTACTACTGGCTCGCGACCTACGGCATCAACCCGATGAAGGACGCGAAGATCATCACCGTGCCGCCGCCGCAGATGGTGGCCAACATGCGCGTGGGCAACATGGATGGCTACTGCGTCGGCGAGCCCTGGGGCCACCGCGCGATCATGGACGGCATCGGCATCACCGGCGTGACCACCCAGGACATCTGGAAGGACCACCCCGAGAAGGCGCTGGGCACGACCGGCGAGTTCGCCAAGAAATACCCCAACAC
>JAEWVY010000097.1 GCA_023396625.1 Pseudomonadota bacterium
GGTGATCGGGGACGGCCGCATCACGCACGCGGCCATCGGCGTCGGCGGCGTGGCCGCCACGCCGGTACGGGCAGTCCGGACCGGGCAGACCCTTGTCGGCCACGTCCTGGACACGGACACCCTGGCGCGCGCCACCGAGACGCTGCGCGGCGAGTTCACGCCGATTTCCGACCTGCGCGCCAGTGCGGGCTACCGGCGCGAACTGCTGGGCAATCTGCTGCGCCGCTTCTGGCTGGAAGCCGCGGGCCAGACGAACGTCTCGCTCGACACCCTGTCGCTGGAGGACCTGGCATGACGACCCGGCACACCGACCCGACCCCTGTGACGACACCCGCGCCGGCCACCGCCTGCGGCACGCCGCTGGCCCACGAAAGCGCCGAAGCCCAGATCGCCGGCGCGGCCACCTACGTCGACGACATTCCCGAGGTCCGGGGCACGCTGCACGCCGCGCCCATCCTCTCCCCGATCGCACACGGCCGGCTGCGAGGCGTCGACGCGCGCGAAGCGCTCGCCATGCCGGGTGTGCGCGGCATCGTGCTGGCCGGCGACGTGCCCGGCGACCCGGTCCTCGCCGCGTTCGGCCACGACGAACACGTGTTTGCCCAGGACACCGTGCACTACGCGGGCCAGGTCATCGGCCTGGTGGTGGCCGAGACCGCGCGGCAGGCCCGCCACGCGGCGCGCCGGGTCCGGCCCGACATCGAGCCCTCGCCGGCGATCCTGTCGGTGCGCGAGGCGCTGGCGGCGCAAAGCTTCGTGCTGCCCCCCGTCCGCGTGCAGCGCGGCGACGCGGACGCCGCCCTGGCCCGCGCCCCGCACACCCTGCGCGGGCGGTTCGAGGTCGGCGGGCAGGAGCACTTCTATCTCGAAGGCCAGGTGGCCTACGCGCTGCCGCTGGAGCAGGACCAGTGGTGGATCCATTCGAGCACCCAGCACCCCGGCGAGGTCCAGCACTGGGTCGCCCACGCCCTGGGTCTGGCCAGCCACCGCGTGCGCGTGGAATGCCGGCGCATGGGAGGAGGCTTCGGCGGCAAGGAGACGCAGGCGGGCCACGTCGCGGTGTGGGCCGCCGTGGCGGCGCACAAGCTCCAGTGCCCCGTCAAGCTGCGGCTCGACCGCGACGACGATTTCATGATCACCGGCAAGCGCCACCCCTTCGCCTACGACTACACCGTCGGCTTCGACGACAGCGGACTGATCACCGGGCTGAAACTCGACATGCTGGCCAACTGCGGCTTCAGCGCCGACCTCTCCGGCCCGGTGGCCGACCGGGCCGTGTTCCACGCCGACAACGCGTATTTCCTGAGCGACGTGGACATCGTGTCCTACCGCTGCAGGACGAACACCCAGAGCCACACCGCGTTTCGCGGCTTCGGCGGCCCGCAGGGCGTGATCGTCATCGAAACGCTGCTGGGTGACATCGCGCGCCATCTGGGCCGGGACGCACTGGACGTGCGCCTGCGCAACCTCTACAGCGACGACCCCGTCACACCCGGCGCCGACGCTACAGCGCCGCGCCGCGACACCACCCACTACCAGATGCGGGTGGAGGACAACATCCTGCACCCGCTGATCTCGCGCCTCGAAGCCAGCGCCCGGTATCGGGAGCGCCGTGCCGCCCTGGCCGCGTGGAACGCGCGCAGTCCCGTGCTCAAGCGCGGCCTGGCGCTCACGCCGGTCAAGTTCGGCATCAGCTTCACCGCCACGCTGTTCAACCAGGCCGGCGCGCTGGTCCACGTCTACACGGATGGCAGCGTCGTCGTGAATCATGGCGGCACCGAGATGGGGCAGGGACTGCACACCAAAGTGGCGCAGATCGTGGCCGACGAGCTCGGCGTGCCTTTCGCGCGGGTCCAGGTGAGCGCCAGCGACACCATGCGCGTGCCCAACGCCAGTGCGACCGCCGCCTCCAGCGGCACTGATCTCAACGGCCGCGCCGCGCAGTTCGCGGCGCGCCACGTGCGCGACAATCTCGCGGCCTTCGTGGCCGGTCTCGACGGCTGTGGCGCGGGGGCGGTGCGCTTCGCCGGTGGACAGGTGCATTCACCCACCACGAGCCGTCGTTTCGACGACGTGGTCCAGTCCGCGTATGCCAACCGGATCCAGCTCTGGAGCGACGGCTTCTACCGCACCCCCAAGATCCACTACGACAAGACCACGCTCAGCGGCCGCCCGTTCTACTATTTCGCCTATGGCGCGGCCTGCACCGAAGTGGTGGTGGACACCCTGACCGGGGAGAACCGGGTGCTGGCGGTGGACATCCTGCATGACGCCGGCACGTCGATCAACCCGGCCATCGACCTCGGCCAGATCGAAGGGGGCTTCGTGCAGGGCATGGGCTGGCTGACCACCGAGGAACTGGTCTGGGACGCGCAGGGGCGCCTGGCCACGCACGCGCCCAGCACCTACAAGATCCCAACCTCGGGCGACCTGCCCCCGCATTTCCGGGTCGTGTTCTGGGACGAGCCCAACCGCGAGGACAACGTCTTCGGCAGCAAGGCCGTGGGCGAGCCGCCGTTCATGCTCGCCATCAGCGTGTGGGAGGCCCTGCGCGACGCCGTGGCCGCCGCCACCGGCGCCACCACGGTGCGGCTCGACGCGCCCGCCACCGCCGAGCGCCTGCTGGGGGCCATTCAGGCGTCGCCCACCGCACCACCACGCTGAGCGCGCGGTCAAGCCGCCTTCCTGCACTTCTGGCACACCGGCCGCGGGGCGGCACAGATATTGCGATTGCATCCTGGCGACCAGCGACGTGCGCCCCTTCACCCGGGCCCCCGCTGGCGACAGGCCACAAGCCTGCCCTTTGTCTGTCCTCCAGGAGAATCCATGAAAAAAAACCTCATCGCTGCAAGTGCCCTCGTTCTCATGGGCATGGGGGCCCACGCCCAGAGTTCGGTCCAGCTGATGGGCCTGGCCGACGTCTACGTCGGCTCCATCCGCATGGCCGGCGACGCACGCAGCAGACAAGTCGTCGGCAGTGGCGGCATGACCACGTCGTGGTGGGGCATGAAGGGCACGGAAGATCTCGGCGACGGCCTGAAAGCCCAGTTCGCCTTCACGGCCTTCATGCGCATGGACAGCGGCGCATCGGGCCGCTTCACCAACGACCCCCTGTTCTCGCGCGATGCCAACGTGGGCCTGTCGGGCAGCTTCGGCACCCTGACCCTGGGCCGCGCCATGGCCCCGAACTTTCTCCCCACCATCAAGTTCAACCCTTTTGGTGATTCGTTCACCTTTTCGCCGCTGGTATTGCACGCCAATGTGCCGCTGTTCAACGGCACCGGCTGGACCGGCACCACACCGTCCGACACGGGCTGGTCGAGCGAGATCGTCTACTCGACCCCCAGCCTGGGTGGGCTCAGCGCGAACCTGCACTATCAGATCGGCAGCATTGCGGATGCCAAGGGCAAGGACAACCTGGGTTTCAACCTGCTGTACGCCGCCGGCCCGCTGGCGCTCACGGCTTTCTACGAACATGACCAGGTCACCAACCCGACGCAGGCCCTCTTCCCCAACGGCGCGACGCGCACCGACTGGATGCTGGGCGCCTCCTGGGACGCGAGCATCCTCAAAGGCTATCTGACTTACGGCGAATCAAAGAACGACATCACCGCCGTCAAGGCCAAGACCACGTCACTGGGCGCCTCGGTCCCCGTGGCCATGGGCGCCGGCAAGGTTCTCGCCGGCTGGGCCAGCACCCGGGTCACGGGCGGCGCCAAGCGCGACACGGTCAGCGTCGGCTACGACCACACCCTGTCCAAGCGCACCGACCTGTACGCCAACCTCATGCGCGACAAGATCACGGGCTACGAAAGCGGCACCAGCTTCGGTGTGGGCGTGCGCCACCGCTTCTAGGGCTGGCGGTCCGCCGCGGGCTGCAGGTCGAGCACGATGTCGACCGTGTCGCGCTCGGGTTGAACGGCAGCGTCGCGGAAACCCAGTTCCCGGGCCAGCGCCAGCATGCGCTGGTTCTCGCGCAGCACCGTCGCCACGAGCCGCCGCGTGCCGCTGGCGCGCAGGAAGGCGATGAGCTTGTCCATCAACAGCCGGCCCAGTCCCGAGCCCTTGAGCTCGGAACGGACGATGATCCCGAACTCGGCGCTGAAATTGTCGGGGTCGGCCAGCGCCCGCGCCACGCCCAGCGTGCGCGGAACCCCATCCGGCCCCAGGGCCACGGCGATGAAGGCCATCTCGCGCGTGTAGTCGATCTGCGTCAGGCGCGCGAGTTCGCTGCGCTCCATGGTGCGGCGGCTGTAGAACACCCGCATGCGGATGTCCTCCGGGTCCAGATGCGAGAGGAATTCGATGTGTGCGGCCTCGTCCTCCGGGCGGATCGGCCGCAACTCGATGGTCTGCCCCTCCCATGGCAGGGTTTCGGCCAGCGCCGACGGATAAGGGCAGATCGCGAAGTTCGCCGCCCCCGCCGGCTTTGCCGCGGCAAGCCGGATGCGTGCATCCAGCGCGATCACCCCCTCGTGATTGGCGATCAGGGGATTGATGTCGAGCTCGGCCACCTCGGGCACGTCAGCCAGCAACTGCGACACCGCCATCAGCGTGGCATACACCGCGTCCAGATCCGCCGCCGGCGTGTCACGCCAGCCCCTGAGCAGCCGCGACACCCGCGTGCGCGCCACCAAGGCGCGTGCCAGTGGCACGTTCAGCGGCGGCAGCGCCACCGCGCGGTCGGCCAGCACCTCGACCGCCGT
>JAEWVY010000140.1 GCA_023396625.1 Pseudomonadota bacterium
GGGGTCTACGTGCTCGGGTTCCTCGCCCGCTTCCTGCAGGGCAACGGCGACGCCAACATCCTGTCCACGCCGAAGCTGCTGACGCTGGACAACGAGGAGGCCAAGATCGTCATCGGCCGCAACGTGCCCTTCGTCACCGGGCAGTACACCAGCAACAACACCAGCACCGGCTCGGTCAATCCGTTCCAGACCATCGAGCGCAAGGACGTGGGGCTGACGCTGCGCGTGAAGCCGCAGATCAGCGAGAACGGCACGGTGAAGCTGCAGGTCTACCAGGAAGTCTCCAGCGTGCTGCCGTCCTCGGTGAACTCTCCCACTGGACTGATCACCAACAAACGCTCGATCGAATCCAACGTGCTGGTGGAGGACGGCGGCATCGTCGTGCTCGGCGGCCTGCTGCAGGATGAATACGCCGACAAGGAGGAGAAAGTGCCCGTCGTCGGCGACGTGCCCGTGCTGGGCCATCTGTTCCGCACGGAAACCCGCAGCCGCACCAAGACCAACCTCATGGTCTTCCTGCGGCCGGTGGTGCTGCGCGACGCACAGGCCACCGACAATTTCTCGCTCGACCGCTACGAGCTCATGCGCGGCGCCCAACGGGCCACCCAGCCCGAAGCCAGCCGCACGGTGCCGGTCAACGAGGCCCCGGTGATGCCGCCGATGGGCGCGGCCGCGCGGCCCGCCCTCCCGGCGACAGGCACCGCGCCCGCCGGCGCCCCGGTCCGCTGAAGCCACACCGCCCATGCGCTACCCGCTGCCTTATGCCTTTGCCCGCGCCAGCCAGCTGCTGCTGGAGGATGACGGCCGCACCCTGACCCTGTGGCACGCCGACGCACCCGACTGGAGCGCCGTGGGCGAGGTGATGCGCAAGTTCGCGCCGGACGACGCGCCGCTGCCACTGGCGCGCGCGACGCCCGGCGAACTCGCGCAGCGCATCAGCGCGGCCTACGCGCAGGGCGAGTCGAGCGCGGCCGCCGTCGTCAGCGAAGTGGAAAGCGACGCGGACCTCTCGCGCATGATGCAGGAGCTGCCCGCCGTCGAGGACCTGCTGGAGACCAGCGACGACGCGCCCATCATCCGCATGCTCAACGCCCTGCTCACCCAGGCCGCGCGCGACGGCGCCAGCGACATCCATATAGAGCCCTACGAACGCACCTCCAGCGTGCGCTTCCGCGTGGACGGCACGCTGCGCGAGGTGGTCAGCCCCAACCGCGCGCTGCATGCCGCGCTGATCTCGCGCCTGAAGATCATGGCCGAACTCGACATCGCCGAGAAGCGCCTGCCGCAGGACGGCCGCATCTCGCTGCGCATCGGCACCCGCGCGGTGGACGTGCGCGTCTCCACCCTCCCCAGCGCGCACGGCGAGCGCGCCGTGCTGCGCCTGCTCGACAAGAGCGAGAGCCGGCTCAGCCTGGAGGCCGTGGGCATGCAGGGCGAAGTGCTGCGCCGCTTCGAACGGCTCGTGGCGCAGCCGCACGGCATCGTCCTGGTCACCGGCCCCACAGGCTCGGGCAAGACCACCACGCTGTACGCGGCGCTGCAACGCCTGGACGCCGCCACCAGCAACATCATGACCGTGGAAGACCCCATCGAGTACGAGCTGCCCGGCGTGGGCCAGACCCAGGTCAACGCCAGGATCGACCTGAGTTTCGCCAAGGCCCTGCGCGCCATCCTGCGGCAGGACCCGGACGTCATCATGATCGGCGAGATCCGCGACTTCGAAACCGCGCAGATCGCCATCCAGGCTTCGCTCACCGGGCATCTGGTGCTGGCCACGTTGCACACCAACGACGCCGCCAGCGCCATCACGCGCCTGACCGACATGGGCGTGGAGCCTTTCCTGCTGAGTTCCTCGCTGCTGGGCGTGCTCGCGCAGCGCCTGGTACGCCGGCTCTGCGTGCATTGCCGCCGCCAGGACGGGGCCGGCGAGTGGCATCCCGTGGGCTGCGAACACTGTGGCCGCACCGGCTACCACGGCCGCACCGGCGTCTTCGAGCTGCTGGTCACGGACGAGGCCATCCGCGCGCAGATCCACGATCACGCGGCCGAGGCCGACATCCGCGCCGCGGCGATGGCCACGGGCATGACCCTCATGCGCGACGACGGCGAACGCCTGGTGCGCGACGGCG
Organism: Pseudomonadota bacterium; assembly: GCA_023396625.1. Classification (GTDB taxonomy): domain Bacteria; phylum Pseudomonadota; class Gammaproteobacteria; order Burkholderiales; family Burkholderiaceae_C; genus JAEWVY01. Next base: position 2,130 of record JAEWVY010000140.1, read on the forward strand.
CGACCAGCCGCGAGGAACTGCTGCGCGTGACCCGCGACTAGGCCCGCCATCATGCCCGCCTACTCGTTCGAAGCACTCGACGCCCAGGGCCAGGCCCGCAAGGGCGTGATCGAGGCCGAAACCGCCCGCGCCGCGCGCGGCCTGCTGCGTGCGCAGGCGCTCGTGCCGCTGGCCGTCGAACCCGTGGCCGCCGGCAGCGCCGACGACCAGGCCCGCGCCGGCTGGTTCACGCCCCGCGTCTTCAACGCCACGGCCCTGGCCATCTGGACCCGCCAACTCGCAGGGCTCGTCGGTTCCGGCCTGCCCCTGGAGCGTGCGCTCACCGCGTTGGCCGACGAGGCCGAGGACGAGAAGCAGCGCCACCTGGCCGCGGCGCTGCGTGCCGAGGTCAACGCCGGCGCCTCGTTCGAGCGCGCCCTGGCCCGCCACCCGCGCGAGTTCGCCGACATCTACGTGGCGGTCATCGGCGCGGGCGAGCAAAGCGGACATCTGGGCCGCGTGCTCGACAGCCTGGCCGACGATCTGGAGGCCCGGCAGGCGCTCAAGGCCCGGCTCGCGGGCGCGGCCATCTACCCCGCCATCGTGACGCTGGTGGCGTTCGTCATCGTGGTGTTTCTCGTCACCTACGTCGTTCCCCAGGTCGCCGGCGTGTTCGCGGGCACCAAGCGCGCCTTGCCTTTTCTCACGGCGGCCATGCTGGCGGTCAGCGCGGCCATTCGCAGCCAGGGTTGGTGGATTCTGATTACTATTTTTTTGGTAGCTATTGGCGTAAGACTGGCACTGAGAAACGCCGATTTTCGTGAGAAATTCGACGCCGCCTGGCTGAACCTGCCCCTGGTGGGGCGGCTGGCGCGCGGCTACAACGCGGCGCGTTTCGCCGGCACGCTGGCGATGCTGGCGGGCGCGGGTGTGCCCATTCTCAAGGCACTGCAGGCGGCGGCCGAGACCCTGTCGAACCGGGCCATGCGCGCCGACGCGCTGGACGCGCTGGTCTTGGTGCGCGAAGGTGCCCCGCTGGCCTCGGCGCTGGCGCAGAAAAAGCGCTTTCCCGGCCTGCTGGGCATGTTCGCCCGGCTGGGCGAGCAGACCGGGCAGTTGCCGCAGATGCTGCAGCGCGCCGCGGCCCAGCTGTCGGCCGAGGTGCAGCGCCGCGCCATGGCGTTGGCCACGCTGCTCGAGCCGCTGCTGATCGTGGCCATGGGCGGTGTGGTGATGCTGATCGTGCTGGCCGTGCTGCTGCCCATCATCCAGTTGAATCAGTTCGTCAAATGAACCCGCGCCGCGCCGCCCCGTTCATACGGATTTGCTTTCAAGCGCATCCATCGCCGTTCGGGCTGAGCTTGTCGAAGCCCTGCGCGGTGCATGCACTTCGACAAGCTCAGTGCGAACGATTTCTCACGGATAGAACGCAAATCCGTATCACGTCCCAGGCCGGGCCTGGCGGCAGTCCACCGCGTTCGGGAGACACGCCATGGGCATGACACTTGAAGGCCAGCTCGTCGTGGCCATCTCCTCGCGCGCACTGTTCGACTTCGAGGAGGAGAACCAGGTGTTCGAGCGGGGCAACGACAGCGCCTATGTCGCGCTGCAACGCAGCCGCCTGGATGTGCCGGCCAAGCCCGGCGTCGCCTTCTCGCTGGTGCGCAAGCTGCTTGCGTTCAACGACGGGGGGATGCCGCGGGTCGAAGTGGTGATGCTCTCGCGCAACGACCCGGTCAGCGGCCTGCGCGTGTTCCGCTCCTGCGAGGCCCATGGCCTGGCCAGCGTGCAGCGAGGGGTGTTTACGCAGGGACGCAGCCCGTTCCGCTATTTGCGCCCGCTGGGCGCGCACCTGTTCCTCTCGGCCAACGGCGACGACGTGCGCGAGGCGCTGGAGCTGGGTTTCCCCGCCGCCCGGGTGCTCACCGAATCGGCCAAGGCCGGCGATGCCCACCCGGACGAGGTGCGGATCGCCTTCGACGGCGACGCCGTGCTGTTTTCCGACGAGGCGGAACGGGTATTCCAGGCCCATGGACTGGCGGCTTTCCAGCGCCATGAGACCGACAAGGCCGCCCAGCCCCTGCCGCCCGGCCCGTTCAAGCCGCTGTTGGCCGCGCTGCACCGGCTGCAGCAGGCCGGCGCCAGTGGCATGCACATCCGCACGGCGCTGGTCACCGCACGCAGCGCGCCAGCGCACGAGCGCGCCATCCAGACCCTGCTGAACTGGAACATCGAGGTCGACGAGGCGATGTTCCTCGGCGGCCTGGCCAAGGGTGAGTTCCTGCGCGAATTCGAACCCGACTTCTTTTTCGACGACCAGACCGGCCACACCGAATCAGCCGCGCGCCACGTGCCTGCCGGCCATGTGGCCAGCGGCATCCGCAACACGCCATGAAACTTCTCGACAAACTCAAGGACTTCCGCCGGTTTCTCGCCCACGCCGCCCGGCTGTCGCTGCCCTACTTCCGTTCCGATGAAAAATGGCGCGCGCGCGCGCTGTTGCTGGCCATCATCGCGCTGAACCTGGGCGCGGTGTACATGCTGGTGCAGATCAACGCCTGGAACCGCCTGTTCTACGACGCCTTGCAGAACAAGGACCAGCCGGTGTTCTGGACACAGCTCGGGCGCTTCGCGCTGCTGGCCACGGTCTACATCGTCATCGCAGTCTACAAGTTCTACCTCACGCAGTTGCTGGAGGTCCGCTGGCGGGCCTGGATGACCCGGCAGTACACCGCGCGCTGGCTTGCCCACCATGCGTTCTACCGCATGGAACTGTCGCGCTTCACCCGCGCCGACACCGACAACCCGGCCGATCCTGGCGCCCAGCCCGACAACCCGGACCAGCGCATCCAGGAGGATCTGCAGCTCTTCACGTCCTACACCGTCGGCCTGAGCATGGGTCTGCTCAACGCGGTGGTGACGCTGGCAAGCTTCGTCGGCATCCTCTGGGGGCTGAGCGGCGCCTTCGCCTTCAGTGCCGGCGGAGCGGACTACAGCATCCCCGGCTTCATGGTCTGGATGGCCGTGCTCTATGCCCTGGCCGGCAGCGTGATCACGCATTTCATTGGCCGCCCCCTGATCGGGCTGAATTTCCGCCAGCAGCGCTACGAGGCCGATTTCCGCCACCACCTGGTGCGTGTGCGCGAGTACAGCGAGTCCATCGCGCTGGACCGGGGCGAAGCCGTCGAACGTGGGCAGATCGACAGCCGCTTTGGCCACGTGCTGGGCAACTACCTGCGGCTGATTGGGGCCCAAAAGCGCCTGACCTGGTTCACCGTCGGCTTCAACCAGGCCGCCGTGGTGTTTCCCTTCATCGTGGCCGCGCCCCGCTATTTCAGCGGCGCCATCCAGCTCGGCGAGCTGATGCAGATCGCCAGCGCCTTCGGCCGGGTGCAGGACGCGCTGTCCTGGTTCGTGGACAACTACGCCAGTCTGGCGAGCTGGCGCGCCACCACCGACCGCCTGAGCAGCTTCGACACCGTGCTTTCCGAAGAAAATTCCGGAAAACCCAGCGTCGAATGGTCACATGATGCTATTAAAACAGGATTTCCTGAAGCCGCCGACCTGACGCTCGCCCTGCCGACCGGCGCGCGGCTGTTGGCGCACGAAACGCTGCGCGTGGCGCCGGGCAGTCCGGTGCTGCTGCAAGGCCCGTCGGGCAGTGGAAAGTCCACGCTGTTCCGTGCCTTCGCAGGCATCTGGCCGCACGCGCAAGGACGGGTGGCGCTGCCCGAGGACAGCATGTTCCTGCCGCAGCGCCCGTATTTCCCCAATGGCCCGCTGCGCCATGCGCTGGCCTACCCCGAGCCGCCCGAGCGCTACAGCGACGCGGCCTTGCGCGAGGCGCTCGAACAGGCCTTGTTGCCCGAGCTCGCGGACCGGCTCGACGAGGCCGACGCCTGGAGCCAGAAACTCAGCGGTGGTGAGCAGCAACGTCTGGCGATTGCCCGCGTGCTGCTGAAACAGCCGCGCTGGATCTTCGCCGACGAAGCCACCAGCGCCCTCGACGCCGCCGCCGAGCAAACGCTGTACGAACGGCTGGCCACGCTTGCCCGGCAGACGGGCGGCGCGCTGGTGTCCATCGCGCACCGTCCCTCGGTGGCCACCTTCCATGACATCACCTGGACGCTCACCCCCGAGCCGGAC
>JAEWVY010000183.1 GCA_023396625.1 Pseudomonadota bacterium
CGCGACCTCGTGCGCCGCAATGCCTGGGCGCAGGCGGGCATCGAAGCCTTCGTCGCCAACGCGGTCGGCACCGGCATCAAGCCGCAAAGCCTGTCGGACGACGAGCAGTTCAAGACCGAGGTGCAGGCGCTGTGGCGTGACTGGGTCGAAGAGGCCGATGCGGCAGGCCAGACCGACTTCTATGGCCTGCAGTCGCTGGCCTGCCGGGCGATGCTCGAAGGCGGCGAATGCCTGATCCGGCTGCGCCCGCGCCGCCCGGAGGATGGTCTGGCCGTGCCCCTGCAACTGCAGTTGCTGGAGCCTGAGCACCTGCCGATGCACCTCAACACGGATCTGCCGTCCGGCAACGTGGTGCGCTCGGGCATCGAATTCGACGCGATGGGGCGGCGCGTGGCCTACCACCTGTACCGCTCGCATCCCGAAGACGGTGGCCTCGCGCCGATGTCGGGCCAGGGCGGCATGGACACGGTGCGCGTCGATGCGCGCGAAGTGATCCACCTGTACCGCGTGCTGCGCCCCGGCCAGATTCGCGGCGAACCCTGGCTGTCGCGCGCGCTGGTCAAGTTGAACGAACTCGACCAGTACGACGACGCCGAGCTGGTGCGCAAGAAAACCGCCGCGATGTTCGCGGGCTTCGTCACGCGCCAGAACCCGGAAGACAACCTGATGGGCGAAGGCGCGGCTGACGGCGGCGGCATCGCGCTGGCCGGGCTGGAACCCGGCACCTTGCAGATTCTGGAGCCGGGGGAGGACATCAAGTTCTCCGATCCGGCCGACGTGGGCGGTTCGTACTCCGAGTTCCTGCGCACCCAGTTCCGCGCAGTGGCTGCCGCCATCGGTATCACCTACGAGCAACTGACCGGCGACCTGACGGGCGTGAACTATTCAAGCATCCGCGCCGGGATGCTGGAGTTCCGCCGCCGCTGCGAGATGGTGCAGCACGGTGTGCTGGTGCATCAGCTATGCCGTCCGGTGTGGGCGGCGTGGATGAAGCAGGCCGTGCTCGCAGGCGCGCTCGATGCGCCCGGCTTCGCGCGCGGGGGCGCTGCACGTCGCCGCCAGTACCTCGCCGCCAAGTGGGTGCCGCAGGGCTGGCAGTGGGTCGATCCGGAGAAGGAATTCAAGGCCATGTTGCTGGCCATCCGCTCCGGCCTGATGTCGCGCTCGGAAGCCATCTCGGCCAACGGCTACGACGCCGAGGACGTCGACCGCGAGATCGCCGCCGACAACCAGCGCGCCGACGACCTCGGCCTGATCTTCGATTCCGACCCTCGCTACACGTCCCGCGAGGGGTCGTCGCGTGACGCCGTGGAAGACGCACTGCTGGCCGATGCCGTGCCCGGCACGCCCAGCCAGTCCAGCCCGAAGGACACCCCATGAACCTGCTGCCCCATCTGGCGGCGCGCCTCTTCGGCGTGCCGCTGGCGATCCATCGCCCCAAGCTCGACGTCATCTTGGCCGTGCTGGGCCCGCGCGTCGCGTATCGACAGAACACTGCCGATCTGGCCGCCGTGCCGGGCTTCACGCCGCCGACACGGGCCGCGTCCGCATCGTCGCCCGGCGTGGCGGTCATCCCGATCCACGGCACGCTGGTGCGCCGCACCGTCGGGCTGGAAGCCGAATCGGGCCTGACCAGCTACGCGACGCTCACGCAGCAACTGGAGGAGTCCCTCGGAAACCCGGCGGTGTCGGCCATCTTGCTGGACATCGATTCACCCGGTGGCGAATCCGGCGGCGTGTTCGACCTGTCCGACCGCATCCGCGCGGCCAGCCAGATCAAGCCGGTCTGGGCCGTCGCCAACGACATGGCCTTCTCGGCTGCCTACGCGCTGGCATCTGCCGCGAGCCGGGTGTTCGTCTCGCGCACCGGCGGCGTCGGCTCCATCGGCGTCATCGCGATGCACGTCGACCAGTCCGAGAAGGACGCGCAGGACGGCCTTCACTACACCGCCGTGTTCGCGGGCGACCGCAAGAACGACCTCAACCCGCACGAGCCGATGTCCGGCGAGGCCCACGCCTTCCTCAAGGCCGAGGTCAATCGCATCTACGGCCTGTTCGTCGAGACGGTGGCCCGCCACCGTGGCCTGGAGCCTTCCGCCGTGCGCGACACCGAGGCCGGTCTGTTCTTCGGACAGGCCGCCGTCGCCATGGGTCTTGCCGATGCCGTCGGCAGCTTCGACGACGCGCTGGCGCAGCTCCACGCATCCCTGTCCCCCAACCCGACTCCGGTGGCGCTCGCCACGCGGGCGGGCCCTTTGTTCAACCACCCGATGGAGTCTTCCATGAATGAACGATCCGACCCCACTGCTCTTGATCGGCCTCTTGCTGATCCTGCTGGCAGTGCTCCTCAACCGCCCGCCGCCACGCTGAGCGTGGCCGACGCCCTGGAGATCGCGCAGACCTGCACGCTCGCCGGTCGCACCGACCTGATCGCGGGCTTCCTCGAAACCCAGACCGCGCCCGCCACGGTGCGCAGCCGACTGCTCGCCGCGCAGGCTGAAGCCAGCCCGGAGATCAGCAGCCGCATCACCCCCGACGCCGCGCGTCCTGCCGCCAGCAATCCGCTGATCGATGCGGCCAAGAACCTCGCCGCGCAGCCCGCCAAGAAGGAGATCTGAAATGCCCGTCCTCGCCGAACCGCTGAATCTGGGCGATCTGCTCAAGTACGAAGCGCCCAACCTCTACTCGCGCGACCGCGTCACCGTCGCCTCCGGCCAGAACCTGCCGCTGGGCACGGTGCTCGGCATCGTCACCGCTTCCGGCAAATACAAGCAGATCGACCCGTCCGCCGAAGACGGCACGCAGGTCGCCGCCGCCGTGCTGCTGCAAGCCTGCGACGCGACGCTCGCCGACCGCGACGACGGCCTCGTCGTCGCGCGCCATTCCATCGTCGCCGACCACGCGCTGGCGTGGCCCGACGCCATCACCAATGCCGAAAAGCTCACCGCCTTGGCGCAGCTCAAGGCGCTGGGCGTGCTCGTCCGCCAAGGAGCCTGACCATGAACAACCCCTTCGGCAATCCCGCGTTCTCGATGGCGGCGCTGACCGCCGCGATCAACATCCTGCCCAACCGCTACGGGCGACTCGAAGAACTGAACCTGATGCCCGCCAAGCCGGTGCGCCAGCGCCAGATCGTCGTCGAGGAAATGAACGGTGTGCTCAACCTGCTGCCGACGCTGCCGCCGGGTTCGCCCGGCACGGTCGGCAAGCGTGGCAAGCGCAATCTGCGCTCCTTCGTCGTGCCGCACATCCCGCACGACGACGTGGTGTTGCCCGAAGAAGTGCAAGGCATCCGCGCCTTCGGTTCGGAAACCGAAACCGAGACGGTCGCGGGCGTCATCGCACGTCATCTGGAGACCATGCGCAACAAGCACGCGATCACGCTGGAGCACCTGCGCATGGG
>JAEWVY010000198.1 GCA_023396625.1 Pseudomonadota bacterium
ACACCAGCCAGTCCGTCAGGGCGAAGACAAAGCGGCCCAGGGGATTGGAGAACGGCACCCGCTGGTGCTGCATGTACACCCGCGCCAGGCAGGCGCCGCCCAGCAGGCTGGACGCGATTTCGAGCAAAAAGGAAACAATCTGGTACAGCATGGCGGCAGAGTGCGAGCGGTCGTGGGATGATACCGGGGCTGTCCCGCGATGTCGCGTGACCAGGACCTTCGGAGCGACGCCTTCCCGTGCCCGACACCTTGACGCTTTCCTCTTTGCCGCTGTTCCCGCTGGCCACCGTGCTGTTCCCCGGCGGCGCGCTGCCACTGCGCGTTTTCGAGGTGCGCTACCTCGACATGATCAACAAATGCCACAAGGCAGGAGCCCCGTTCGGCGTGGTGACATTGACAGGCGGGGAAGAGGTGCGCCGACCCGGCGCAAGGGCCGAGACCTTCCACGGCGTGGGCACACTCGCCCGCATCCAAGCCCTGGTGCCAGTGCAAAGCGGGCTGTTGCTCGTGCACTGCCAGGGCGAGCAGCGATTTCGCGTCACCCGCAGCCAACAACTGCGCCACGGGCTCTGGACCGCCGACGTGGACTGCCTTCCGGGCGACCTGCCCGTGCCCGTTCCCGCCGACCTTCGTGCCGTGGCCCGGGCTCTGGACAATGTGCGAGACACCCTCCTGGCACGCCAGGGCTTTGAACCGGGAGAGCGCCCTGCGGCCGCCTCCGCCCCGCGGGATGATGCCGGCTGGCTCGCCAACCGCTGGTGCGAACTGTTGCCCGTGCCGCTCGAAACCAAGCAGCATTTGATGGCGCTCGACAACCCGCTGGTGCGGCTGGAACTGGTCGCCGACATGCTTGGCCGGCTCGGCATTCTCGCCTGACGCCGGGCATCCACGCGCGAGGCAGGCCCACGCCCCGGCCCAGAAAACTATATATTTAATAGCAAACTATCGCCAATCCACGATGGGAAATGGCATTTTTCCCATCAAGACCGGCTGGCATATTCCGGCACCTGCGCTTTCAGCCAGTGACGCAGCACTGCCCCTTCAGGGGCCGGGCCGGCAGACACGATCCACTGCACGAGATCGGCGATCCCTGCGCCCTGCTGACCATTCACCCGGGCCACGCGCAACTTGGGATGCGGCGTGGGCGCAGTGGTTTCGTCGTTGGCGAGCAGTTCCTCGAACAGCTTCTCGCCAGGCCGCAACCCCGTGAAGGTGATCGGTATCTCCTGCTCGGTCTTGCCGGAAAGGCGGATCAACATGCGCGCCAGCTCCACGATCTTCACCGGCTCGCCCATGTCCAGCACGAATATCTGGCCCGAGCGCCCCATCAACCCAGCCTGCAGCACCAGCTGCGCGGCCTCGGGGATGGTCATGAAATAGCGCACGATGTCGGGGTGCGTCACCGTCACCGGGCCACCGCGCGCGATCTGCGCAGTGAACAAGGGCACCACCGAGCCACTGGAACCCAGCACATTGCCGAAACGCACCGCCACATAGTGCGTGCCAGGGTGCTCGCCGGCCACCGCCTGCACCACCTGCTCGGCCAGGCGCTTGCTCGCCCCCATCACATTGGTCGGATTGACCGCCTTGTCGGTGGAAATCAGCACAAAGCGGCCCGCGCCCACGGCCCCCGCGACGCGCGCCGCGTTGAGCGTGCCCAGGACATTGGTGCGCAGAGCCTCGATCTCGTTGAGCGACTCCATCAACGGCACGTGCTTGTAGGCCGCCGCGTGAAACACCACCGCCGGCCTGTGCATCTGCGCAATGGCGAGCAGCCGGTCCACCTCGCGCACGTTGGCCGTGTAGTACAGGCTCTGCATCTGCGGATGGGCCGCACGCAGTTCCTGCTCCAGCTGATAAATGGCGTATTCCGACACATCCACACACACCAACCGCGCCACGCCGAAGCGCGCAATCTGCCGGCACAACTCCGAGCCGATGGAGCCGCCAGCGCCGGTGACGAGCGCGGTCTGGCCGGACAGCAGGTCGGACAGGCCCGGCACGTCAAGTTGTACGGGGCTGCGGCCGAGGAGGTCTTCAAGCTCGATACGGCGCAACCCGCCGCTGTCGGTACGCAGCCACTCGTCTGGCCGCGGCATGGTCAGCAGGGTGAGGCCACTGTCACCGTGGACCTTCATCAGCACCTCGCGCCGCTCGGCAGAGCCCGCTGGGCTCGCCACCAGCACCGTAGATACACCCATCGCCTGCGCCTTCGCTGCCAGCGCAGGCAAGGCCTCGAGCACAGGCACGCCCTGCAGCGAGCGTCCCTGCTCCTGTGCCAGTGGCGAAACAATGCCAACGGGAAGCCACTGGCTCGAACCCTTGAGCGCGCGCAGCGCATCCGAGGCATCCTGAAGCGAGCCGACGATCAGTAACGGCTGTGCACCACGTGCCAGTCCCGAGCGTTCGCTAAGCGAGCGCCACCCGGCGCGTGCGGCGCCCAACGACAACAGCACGAGCAGCGGATGCAGAAGCAGCACTGAACGCGGAAAGTCGGGAATGCGCAACATCAGCACAACCGCCGTTGACAAGATACCCCCCAGCGTCACGCCAAGCGCGAGCTGCTGCAGTTCGGGCAGGCCGATGTAACGCCAGACCTGCCGATACACATTTGCCACCACCAGCCCCGTGATCAGACCCGCCATAGCCCAAGGCGCCCCAAAAAGCGCAACGTCCAGGTAGTTGTCAGGAATATCGAAATTGAAACGCAACCAGAATGCAGCCCACCAAGACAGCGCCACCAGCAGTAGATCCAGGCCCAACAGCGGCAGGGCCTGTCTACGCGGCAGCACGGCATTCCTCGGTGAGCAAAAGAGCGTGGCGAAGGTGATCGATCACACGGGCCTGCTGCACTTCGCTCATGTTGGAGCCCGAAGGCAGGCAGATACCGGTTTCGAACAGCCGCGCACTCACGTCCTGCCCTGGTTCATGTTCAAAATAGGGCACACCGCGAAACAGCGGCTGCATGTGCATTGGCTTCCAGACCGGACGCGCCTCGATCGCATGGCGCTCCAGCACACGCGTCACGCGCTCGCAGCGATCCGGCGCGCCCGCACCGTCGAGCGTGAAGCAACTCAGCCAGCGCGTGGAGCGGCATCCGTCGGGTTCGGGCATCCAGCGCAGTTGCGGCAGATCAGCCAGTGCTTCGCAATAGCGATCGAACACAGCACGGCGTTGCGCCACACGCTGCTCCAGCACCCGCAACTGCCCACGCCCAATGCCAGCCAACACATTGCTCATGCGGTAGTTGAAGCCAACCTCCACATGCTCGTAATGCCGTGCGGGTTCCCGTGCCTGGGTAGACAACTTGCGGGCACGGGCAACCAAGTCGGCGTCATCCGACACCAGCATGCCGCCCCCGGACGTGGTGATGATCTTGTTGCCGTTGAACGAATACACCGCGAGCCGGCCAAATGCGCCGCTGGATCGCCCCTTGTAGCGCGCCCCGAGCGACTCCGCCGCATCCTCCAGGATGGGCACGCTATAGCGCTCACAGATCGGCACCAGCGCATCCATGTCGGCGCTCTGGCCGTAGAGATTCACGACAATGACGCACCGCGGCAGACGGTTCTCCCGTTGCGCCCAGGCAAAGGCTCGCTCCAGCGCGGCGGGCGACATGTTCCAGGATGTGGGCTCCGAGTCGATGAACACGGGCTGGGCGCCGCAATACAGAATGGGGTTGCAACTGCCTACGAAGGTCAGCGACGAGCAGAACACGGTGTCGCCTGGCCGCACGCCCAGCAGCAGCAGGCCCAAGTGAATCGCGGCCGTGCCCGAACTCAGGGCCGCCGCATGACCCAAGCCGACATGCACCGCGAGCTCGCGCTCGAAGCCGTCCACGTGCGGACCGAGCGGCGCAATCCAGTTGGTCTGAAATGCGTTTTCGACAAACGAGGCTTCCTCCTCGCCAATGTGCGGTGACGACAGCCAGATGCGTTGCGAGAGCTCGCGACGAAACACGATGTCCACCGGTCGGCCGGCCGCATCAAGCACCGGCACGTGGTCGATCTGGTGCATGTCCATCAGGCCCAGCACGGCCGCTGCGGTAGCCTCGTCGCTGACGGTGACAGGGGCCTGCCCCGGCAGACCACCGACGGGTACATCGTCGCCGACCTGCTGGAGATGCGCACGCCGCAGGTCGCCGTCGGTCAGCGTGCGGGCCAGCGTGCCATCGTCGCGCAGGACCAGCAAGATACCGCGTGCCGTGGCGTCCAGACGCTGCAGCGCCTTGCGTAAAGTGCACGTCGGGTCGATACAAAGAGCATTGAATTGCTGCGCGTTCAATCTATTCTCCTGGCCGGCACACCCACATAGGTACCTGGGTCCGTCACTGGGGCCAGGACCACGGCACCCGCGCCGATCACGGCCCCACTACACACCGAAACTCCCGGCAGCACCACCGCGCCGGCACCCACCAGTACCCTCGCGCCAATGCATGCCGCACCACCCAGCACCGCGCCTGGCGCAATGTGCGTAAATGCGCCAATCGCGACGTCGTGGTCCACCACCGCACCATGATTGATGATCACACCAACATCCAACGTCGCCTGGGGCGCGACCACGGCACCGGCCGCGACAAAGCAACCCGCGCCAACCACGGCAAAGGGTGACACCACGGCCGAAGGGTGCATCACCGCCATCAGCCGCGCCAACCCCCAGGTATGGGCTTCGCGTTCGCGTGCGGTGTTGTCACCGATCGCCACATGCACACACGCACCGGAATCACGCGCCGCCTGCCCTACGGGAAAAAGACCGACGCCTGGTAGCAAATCGCCTTCGCAACGAGCCGGATTGCGGTCCGATGCAAACACCCTTGCCCAGAAGCCCGTCTTCAATGCGGCATCCGCCACCACCCGTGCATGGCCGCCCGCACCGAACACCAGCAGCGGGCGCCGCGCAGGAGATTTGGATTGGGGGAAATCGGAGGAGGTCACAGCACGAAGTCCCATTTCAGTAGGTGTTGGCTTTTTCAAGCATGGCGCGGTCCAGCGAACAGGTCAACAGCCACTGCGCGATGCGTTCGCCCGCCTGCCCGTCACCATACCGGTTCCCGACTGGCCAGCGGCCGTGCCGCATGGCCTCGCACAGGGCCGCATGCAGCGCACCTGCCTCGACCGACACGTCCGTCACGTTGGCATTGCGCTCGCGCAACCGCTGCCGGTCCCCGACGTTGACGACGGGCGTCCCGAACGACGCGGCCTCGATGATGCCGGCCGAGGAATTGCCCACCATCACCGCAGCATGGCGCATGGCACTGGCAAACAGCGCGCGCGGCGACAGGTGCCGCAGCCGCCGCGAACCTGGAGGCAGGCCCAGGGCATCGAGCGCCCGCAGGATCTCCAGCGAACCGGCGTCGGCATTGGGCTCCAGCCAGACCACGGGTAGGCCCATTTGGTGCAGCGCGGCAAGCAGCGCCGCCGTCTGGGCGTAGGCGTCGCCCGCTTGCTGCACCACCGGATGAAACAGCGCCAGTACGTAATCGACGCCTTGCGGCAACCCCAGCTGCCGCAAGCACGCGGCCTTCGACAGCGCGGCCGCTTCGGCCAAGCCGTCGAGCCCGGGCGCGCCGGTCACGGCAATGCAGTCCGGACGCTCGCCCATGCGGATCAGGCGCTCACGCGATGCCTCGGTAGCCACGAGGTGGTAGGTACTCAGCTTGCTGATCGCATGCCGCACTGGCTCGTCCACCGTGCCCGAGCGCTCGCCGCCGTGTACGTGAACACACACGATGCCCAGGTGCAGGGCCGCAATGGCACCGGCCAGCATCTCGCCGCGGTCGCCGAGCAGCAGCAGCAGGTCGGGGCGTTCGCGCGCCAGCAATGCCGTCGCGCCCTGCAGGCAGGCGCCAACCGCCGCTGCCATACTCTGCGGCGTGCGCGTGGCCACATCGATCGGAATTTCTCCACATACCCGCAGACCTGTCGCATGAATCTCGTCCACCGTGTGGCCGTAGCACGCATCCAGGTGCATGCCGGTCACGGCAACGCCCAGGTTCAGCACCTGTGTCAGGCGCTGCAGCGTGGATTGCATCAGACCGAAATCGGCGCGCGTGCCCGTCAGGTAGACCACTTTGCGCGACGCAGCTGGCAGGCCCTGCATCAGCGGGCATCCTCTTCAAGCTGATCCCACTGCAGTACAGTGCCGGCTGCCAGGGCCTGACGCACGCGCCGCCCTGGCAGTCGTGGCAGATCGCGCGGCGCAATACCGGTGGCCGGACGCCTGCAGGCCAGCAGGTCGACCGTCAGCGCGGTCCCGGCAGGCACCGCCTGCGTGAGGACGACACTGCGCCGGGCCACGCGGGCGGTGTCCAGTTCGTCGGGGCGCGGCGCCTTGATACCATCGCCCAGCATCGCACTGACACGGCGCACGCCCTGCACCATGGCCGCGAACGCGGCGGGCTCCAGCGAGGCGCTGTGATCCGGGCCAGCCATGGCGCAATCCAGCGTCAGGTGCTTCTCGATCACCACCGCCCCCAGCGCAGCAGCGGCCAATGGAGCCTCGATGCCAAGGCTGTGATCCGAATAACCAATCGGTACACCCAGTTGTTCGGCCATCTGACGCATGGCCCGCAGGTTCAGGGCCTCATTGGGTGCCGGATAGGCCGAGGTGCAGTGGAGCACAACCACCTCGCGCAGGTGACCGCGCGCGGACCGGACCCAACCGAGCGCCTCGACGATTTCCGGCATGGTTGCCATGCCGGTGGACATCAGCAGCGGCAATTGCGTGGCCGCCGCATGCGCCACCAGTGCCCTGTGGGTCAACTCGCCGGACGACAACTTCAACCGCCGCACGCCGAGCGCCACCAGCAAATCCACAGCCTCCAGCGAAAACGGCGTCGAAAAAAATTCGATGCCGATGGCATTGCAATGCGCCTTGATCTGGCGATGCTGGGACTCTGACAACTCCAGCCGCTGCAGCAGGGCAAACTGATCCTGGTCGCCGGTTTGGCGCGCCTGGTACTCGGCAGTCGGCGCGCCCGGCACCACCAGATCCTGGGCGCGAAAAGTCTGGAACTTCACTGCATCGGCGCCAGCCGCACGGGCGGCATCGCACAGGCGCAGAGCCAGGTCCAGATCACCGTTGTGATTCACACCGGCTTCGGCGATGACAAAAACGTCGGGGGTCACCATGCCGTCCACCCTCCATCCACCACCAAGTTGTGGCCGGTGATGTATTTCGCTGCGTCGCTGGCGAGGTAGCACATCGCCTTGGCAATGTCATCGGTCTGCGCCATGTGGCCAAGTGGCGCCCGGGCAGAGTAGTTCTTGACAAAAGTGTCATTCTGGCCGCTGAAGATGCCCCCCGGCGTAACAGCGTTGACGCGAACGCCACGATGACCCCAGTAGGCGGCCAAGTACTTTGTCAGCCCCCACAGTCCCGCTTTGCTCGCAGAGTAAATGGCCGGCGTATTGATGGGTCTTCCGAGATATTCTGAACCTTCGTAGATGCGCTGGTCGGGCGCGACGATTCCGTAGATGGACAACGTGTTGACGATGCTGCCAAGACCCCGGTCGGCCATGGCACCACCAAACACCTGGGCGCAGAGCATGGCGCCGGTCAGATTTACGGCCATCACCTCGTTCCACTCGTCCAAGGCAAATGTTTCGAAAGGCTCGAAGAAATTGGCGGACTTGGTGGCCGCGTTATTCAGCAGCACATGGGGCACGCCCCACGTGCCTTGCAGTCGGGCAAAGGCGCCATGGACCGAGTCCTTGTTGGCGACATCGGCCACGTACGTCATCAACGATTCATGGGATTGGCCCAATTTTTGCTCCAACAGCGCCGCCTCTCGATCCATGGCGAACACGCGTGCGCCAGACTCCAGAAACAGCCGGGTGACTTCGGACCCGATGATGCCAGCCGCACCGGTCAGCACGACGACTTTGCCATCCAAGCGAAATGCATCTCTCATGGCTGGGGTTTTTTCTTCATCAAAAGTTCGACCAGATCAAAATCGACCGGATGGTCAATGTCAACCGACCGCTCGCGGGGCATCTCGTGCAAACGGATTCTCGGCTTGTCCCACAGAGAAGGCGCCAGGCTGGAGCGATGCCACGCATAGATCGAGGCATTCATGGCATACACCCTCGGCGCCGCCTGCCGCCCCAACACCTCGCCCTCGGGCACGCAAACCCTTGCATAGTAGCCGTTGCTTTTTTCCTCAACCATGTTGAAGTAGGGATTCTTGTCTGAAGCGTATCCGGTGATCACGACGTCGGTATCGTCGTCCAGCATCGCAGCGCATGCTCGGATATCGTCCACATTCCGTAGCGGCGAGGTCGGGTCCAAGTCGATGACCCGTTCCACCGGCTCGTCGTGTGCTTCCACCCATTCGATCAAATGCAGAATCACCGGCAGCTTGCCTGCTGTGGCGGTGGCCAGATGGGCCGGGCGCAGGAAAGGGACCTGCGCGCCGAAATCACGCGCCACGCGAGCGATGTCCTCGCTGTCAGTGGAAACGTAGACACGGTCCGCCGTACCACTTGCCAGTGCTTGCTCAATCGTCCAGGCGATCAGTGGCTTGCCCAGCAGGGGCCGGATATTCTTGCCGGGCACGCCTTGAGAACCGCCGCGTGCACAAATCGTGATGATGTTCATGACAGAGCCTCGTTCATGGCCAGCATGAGTTCGGTACTTTCAAATGCATCCGCCAGCGACGATGCCACCGTGTGCGATGAATCGTGCCATGCCGCCAACCAGTCCTTCATCTGCAGGCGGTAGGTCTGCGCCACATCGAAATCCGCAGGCACATCGCTGACGAGCCGGCTCCCGCCTTCATCGGTGAAAGTCAGCCGCTTGGCGATGATGTCGCAGGTATAGGTACCGCCTTCGCAAACGATTACGTAGCGTCGCACGGCCTGCAGAGACAAGTAATCCAGACTGACAACCACCGGTGCGCCATTGACCCGCTGCATTAGCGCCACATGCACATCGTCAGATTTGATCGGCAAATGCCCGAGACGCCCCCCCACTGCGGCGCGCACCTGTAGCGGCCCAAGCAGCCAGCGTGCCAAATCGATCTCATGCACCAGATCAAACACAACGCCCCCCCCTTGCGCTGGTTGGGCACTGTAGGAACTGGCCAAGTCGCGTGCGGGTCGCCACTGCGCAAGATTCTGCCCAACCTCCAGATGGGCGCGCACGACCGCACCGAGACGAGCATCGGCCAACGCGGCAGCCAGTTGCCGGACAACTGGCAAATAACGCAAGTTGCAACCCACGACAATTGCGGACGGATGTTTGTTGACTCCGAAAGCCGCTCGCAACCTGTCGAGTTCGGCACGGTGTACCGCCAGCGGCTTCTCTGCCAGACAAGGGAGGCCTATTTGCAGGCACGCCAGCAATTCGGCACCGTGCCGACTTGAGACGCTCGCGATAACCACGGCATCCGGTTTCCAGTCCAAGCCCTGTGCCAAGGTTGCAAAGACTCTGCAAGGTTGAAAGCCCGAGTCCACCTCACCAGTGCTTGAGAGCACGGCGACTTCATGCCCCGGAACCTCTTCCCGCAAGTGACGGACATGCCGCAAGGCAGCCGACCCACGCCCCGTTACGAGGATGCGGGTGCCCATCAGAGCTCCAGGAAGCTTGAAAGCATGCCCAAGCCATTGGCGGCGCTGCGCTCGGGATGAAACTGGCAGCCGTAAATCTGATCGCGAGCCACAGCCGCGCAAATGCGCACGCCGTGGTAATCGGTATCGGCCAGACGGTGGGCCTCGTGCGTGGGAACGGGCGCATACGAATGCACGAAGTACACGGCCGTGCCGGGTGGCACCGGTGCCAGGATCGTGCCATCCCACGACGCGCGCGTCGGCGGGCACACCAAACCACTCCAGCCGATGTGCGGCACGCGCAGTGGCCTCCCCGCCGGGTCGATCGCCGGCACCGGTTGGACCCGACCCGGGATCAGTCCCAGGCCAGCGTGCTCTCCATGCTCCTCCCCGACATCGAACAGCAATTGCGCACCCACGCAGATCCCCAGGAAAGGGCGCCCGGTATCAGCGTAACGCTTCACCAGTTCATCGAATCCCCGGACACGCAGTTCCGCCATGGCATCAGCAAAGGCGCCCACACCGGGCAGCACCAACCGGTCCGGCAAAGTGCTCACCTGCGAGGCCTGCTCGGCCACTTGCACAACCGCGCCGCAATGCTCCAACGCCCGCACCACGTTGAGCAAGTTGCCAATGCCATAGTCGATCACGGTGACGTGTCTGCCGCTCACAGTCGTACCTCCACGCCCAGAACCCGAGCCTGCTGCTTGATCTCTGGCACCGTCATGCGGCCCCAGTGCAGGGCATCGGCAATGGCCACGCCCGAAGCACCCGCCTCACTGGCGCGCTGCAGGTCCGCAGGTTCAGAGAAGCCGCCACTCGTGATCACCGGCACGTTGACACGCGCGTTGACTGCGCGCAGCAAGTCGATATCCAGCCCCTTGCGGGTGCCCTCCTGGTCCACCGCCGTCAGCAGTATCTCGCCCGCGCCGAGTGTCACGGCATGGGCGATCCAGTCCACCACGTCCAGGCCGGTATGCTCACGACCGTTGTCGGTGTAGGCCTCCCATTTCCCAGACCCCAGACGCTTTGCCTCGACCGACAGCACCATGCACTGCGAACCAAAGCGCCGCGCCACCTCGGAGATCAACGCTGGCCGCGTAATCGCCGCGGTATTGATAGCGACCTTGTCCGCCCCCGAGCGCAGCATGTTGTGCACGTCGTCCAGCGAACGAATGCCACCGCCCACGGTAATCGGTATGTAGATTTGATCCGCCGCACGCCGGATGATGTCCGACAGGCTGTTTCGTTGATAAAGGCTGGCCACGATGTCCATGAAAATCAGTTCATCGGCCCCCTGTTCATAGTAGCGCAGTGCAAACGCGTGTGGATCCCCAACCACGCGCAGGCCCTCCAACCGAATGCCTTTGATCAGGTTGGGGCCCTTGATGTCAAGCCGGGGAATGATGCGCAGACCCGTCATGACGCCCCAATCAAAAGCCGTCGAACACGGTATGACGCAGCTTCCACTGGTCGTGTTCGCGCTTCCACAGATGCGGCGAGCGGAAGGTGTCGGCCAAGCGCATGAAGTAGTCACGGTCCATCACCGGCGATTCGAACATCTTGCTGGCGCGCCCGAATTCCTTCTCCGGGATGCTCAGGTAGCGAAAGATTTCCTCGGCAAAGCGTTCAGGAAACTCACCGTCATAGCGCCGAACCAGAGCCACGCCCTCATCGCGATTGATATCGCCCGAGCGGATTTCCTGCGCCGCGTCGTAGGTAGCGCGGCCGATACCGAACTTGGTGAACGTCGTGTAGTAGTGGAAGTCGTCGATACGGTCATCGATGCTGTTGTACTTGCTGTAAGTGCCGGGCGTGCGCTCGGGCGAGGCCTCGAAGCCGCCGTGCTCCACAGCATAGTAGTAGCAGCTCTGGGGATGCCACTTGAGGTAGTAGCCCAGGTAGTGCACCTCAACCTGCTTGCGCTCCATTTGCGCCGGGTCGGCCGGCAAATAGGGCAGCAGGTCCTGCTCTTCCAGCCCGAAATCGTCGTACAGGCTCTGCACCGACGTGCCGCCCAGGTAAATCTCGGACTTGTTGGCCGCCGTAAAGTACGACCAGTCGCGCTGGGCACTCGTCGTGTCGCCAATCGGATTGCCGTATTCGGCCTCGTTTTCGCCGTACACCACAAAGGGAATATCGTGCAGCAGCGCCATCTTGGGGGCCAGGGACTTCTGGCCGAACATGAACGCCTGGAACGGGTGGAACAAGTTGTCCACAGCCAGGCGGGTCAGCAGCCGGTGCACCCGACCGTTAGGCGTCATGAGGTAATTGTCAAAACCCGCATGCAGCCAGGACTGAAAATTTTTCCAGCCCCATTCCGTATAGACATGGGGTGCCCAAGTCACCGTCAAGGGATGCATGCCGAAACGTGTCTTGAGGATGTGTGAGGCATAAAAGCTGTCCTTGCCGCCGGAGCCTGGCAGCAAGCAGTCGTAACCCGATTTACTCCTGAACTTGTCGCACAGCACCGCCAGTTGGTCTTCGCGATCTTTCCAGTCGATCACGCCGTGCTTCTGCTCGGCAAAGCGGCAGGCGTCGCAGATGCCATCTGCGTCGAACGCAATTGTCGCCTTCTTGCTGGCCTTGGTGTGCTGGTATTCCACGGCCGAGTTGGGCCGTTGATTGGAGATCACGCACTTCCTGCAGAAATGCACATAACGCGGCAGACCGTACATGACCCGCGCGTCATCGTCGCTGGCGTCAAATGCCGAAAAATCAATGGAAGCCGGGTGGGGGATAAGTGACATTCGGTTTTAAGTGAAACTGTTGCAGGAAAAACCGTTGACTTTCAGCGATCCTGAAAGCAAGCCAGTGCATTGTAGGAATCTACCCACAACAGCAAGCACCTGCTGGGTGGCAGGCACTTGCAAATGCATCGCCAGACGCGGGGCATCAACCCAGTGTTCGAGCGCCTGGGGAATCCCATCCACCGGTATGGCAGCGTCGGCAATGCCATAGCGCGCCAGCGGCATGGCTTGGTCAAAAACCGAACCCAGCACCTGAATCAGACGGCAACCGGCCAGATGTCCTTCCAGCCCGACAGTGGAATTGAGAGTCACGACCAGATCGGTGGCATGCAGCAGCGGCGCCAGCGGCCAGTCCTGCCCCATGAGCACGATGCGGGGGTCGGCGGGCACAGTCGGCACGGCCTCGCCGGCCCGGGCGCGGATGCATAGGACGGCGTCAGATCGGTCTCGCACCCACTGCATCACTGCGGCCAGCGCCCGTGTTGGCAGCGACGGGTCACCCGAACGGCCGTCAAACGGATGCAGCGCAGGCTCTACCTGGGTAGGCCACAGGATCACGCGCCGGTGGCTCCAGCCCTGCGCGGCGCGCATCTGGCGCCCCTGAGCCTGGGCTGCGGGCGCATTGAGTGCGTCGAACGCGGGATTTCCGGTCACGACGACCTGCTCCGGCGCACGCCCCGCCGCCACCAGAAATTCCCGGACCGATTCATTCAGGACACAGACCCGGTCCGCGTAATCCGCCGCGCCAATCCACTTCACCTCGTCCATCGCGAACAGGTCCACCATACAGATGGACGGGATGCCAAGCTGCCTGGCTGCCAACACCGCCGCACGCTCCGCCCGCGGCGAATTGGTGCAGACCACAAGATCCGACGCAACCCGCCTCAGGATGCGCCGCAGCGTAGGAACGGGCAAAAAGGCTTGGCGGCCGAATTGCCGGTACGCCCGCTGCGCCTCTTCGGTGCCGACATCGGCGATCAAGTCTGCCATCGACAAGCCCAGGTAGGCGGCAGATTCCTGCGGATCGGCCACCGGCCCGCCCAGTCCTTGCATCAATTGCCGTCCCAGTTCCAGTGCCGCATGATCGGATTTAGTGACGAAATCCTTGAACTGGATCACCTCCAGTCCGGCGGCGCGGGCCACAGGCGCAGCCGTCGTCAGCGCCAACACCACTGGCGTGGCCTTGCCGCTGGCCGCCAGCGCCTGAGCCACGGGCACAACCATCTTGATGTGACCGCTGCCATAGGCAACGAACAAGACCTTTTTCATGCGCCCAACTGCCCAGCAGTGCCACCGGGCGCCCACAGCGCCAGTGCCACCAGCGCACGCAGCTCGCGCGTGAAATTGGCTTCGCCCGTACCATGCCGCTCAAGCATCGCCGCCACGACCGCCGGCTCAAAAAGCTGTGCAACCAATTCACTGCGCTGCAGTGTGTCGCGCAGCCACACATGGCTTCCGTGACGAAACCAGTCGCCCACCGGCACGGTGAACATCTGTTTCTTGCGGTGCGCCAGATCCTCGCCAATCAGCGGCGCGGCGGCCCGCTTGAACCAGGGCTTCTTGTCGCCTTCGGCCGACAGTTTGGTCACGCCGCGCGAGCGGAAGGCAAATTCCATCATGCGCCAGTCGAGGAAAGGCGTGCGTGCCTCAATGCTCACGGCCATGCCCATGCGGTCAGGCTTGACGAGGTTGTTGCCGCTCAGCAGCAATTGCATGTCCAGATACAACGCCTGGTTGACCCGGTCGAAATGCTGAGCCTCGTCGAACCACAGTTGCGCGGCTTCGGCAAAACTGTCGATGCCTTCGAGCCGCGCACGCACTTCAGGGCGGTACAGCGCACGCTTTCCCTCGGGCGTGAACAGTGAGATGCTGTCGAAATAGCGGCGCTGAAAGTCTCCTGTCGGCAGCGTCTGCGCTCCGGGTCGGGCAAAGAACGCCGCATACTTGTCGTAACCGGCAAACAGTTCGTCGCCGCCGTCACCGGTCAGCACGACTTTGACGTGTTTCGCCGCCAGTTCGCTCACGCGCAACGTCGGCATGAAAGACGCATCGCCGTGCGGTTGGTCGAGGTGGTGCAGCACGCGCGGCCACTGCGCCAACATGTTCAGTTCGACGGTTTCCCGCGTGTGCTCGCAGCCGAAGCGCTGCGCGGCCTGCAGGGCAAACGCCGATTCGTCGTAGCGCGGGTCTTCGAAGCCGATGCAGAAGGTCTTGACGGGGCGGTCCACATGGCGTGCCATGAGGCCGACGATGGTACTGGAGTCCACACCTCCGGACAGGAAGGCACCAAACGGCACGTCGGCACGCAGGCGGATGCGGGTCGCGTCGTCCAGAATGGACATGAACTCTTCTGCCCAGGCATCGAAACTGCCGTCCTGCTCACGCTGGTCCGCAAGGCTCCACCAGCGTTGTGTCTGCGCGTGCCGCCCACGCGAAAATTTCATCCAGGTGCCGGGCATGACATGCCGCACGCCCTCGTACGCCGTCCAGGGCGCGGGAACGTAGTTGAAAGTCAAGTAGTGGTGAATTGCCACCAAGTCAACGGCTTTCCTTCCATTGCCAGCAACGGATTCAGGCCAGAAAGCCTTGATTTCCGACGCGAACAGCAGACGGTGCCCGTCGTCCTTCACGTACAACGGCTTGACTCCGATGCGGTCCCGCGCCAGGTAGAGGGCATCTTCCCGCGCATCATCGATGGCGATGGCGAACATGCCGTTCAAGCGCCGCAGGCAGGTAATGCCTTCGCGCTCGTACAGACGCAGGATGACCTCCGTGTCCGACCCACTTTTGAGTTGCACGCCCTGCGCGCGCAGTTCGGCGGCCAGCTCCACATAGTTGAAAATCTCGCCGTTTTGCACCACGGCAATGCGCTCGTCGTCGCTGACAAAGGGCTGATGACCGCCGCCCACGTCGATGATCGACAGACGCCGGTTGCCAATGGCCACGCCGCGTTGAGGCTGGTGCCAGATGCCCTCGTCGTCCGGGCCGCGATGCACCAACGCCTGGGCCATGGCCCGCATCACCTCGTCTGGCATTGAATGCCGTGCCCGGTCCCAATAGCCGAAGATGCCGCACATGGTCTATGACACCCGGGCCGCGGCACGGTGATCGAGGTATTTGCGCACCCGTTGACGGATGGGT
>JAEWVY010000237.1 GCA_023396625.1 Pseudomonadota bacterium
AATACCAGTGACCGTCGTAACGCGCGAGCAATGGCCGGTCGTTGGAAATCAGTTCCGCGCCAAGGCTCAGCACGAACAGTGCGCAGAACGCCACCAGACTCCAGAACCCCAATCGGTTGCGCCGAAAACGCAGCCAGGCGCGTTGCGAGGGAGAGATGGAAACCGTGCTCATCGCCGCGAAGAGGCTGGGCATTGCAAGGCCCGTGAACCATGAAAGGATTGAGTCGGGAAACGCCGCGGAACCGGCTTCGCCGGGTCGCCGGCGTGGCCCCCCAGGAAGGGGAGGCCGCTGAAAGCGGCAACGGGAAAATCAATCGAATTTGACACGCGGGTCCACCCAGACATAACAGAGGTCGCTGACCAGTTTGGTCACCAGCGCGATCAGCGTGAACAGGTACAAGGTGCCCAGCACGACCGGATAGTCGCGCCGCATGACCGACTCGTAGCTCAGCAGGCCCAGCCCGTCGAGGGAGAACAGCGTCTCGATCAGCAGGGAGCCAGAAAAGAATGCGCCGACAAACGCCGCCGGGAAGCCAGTCACGATGGGGATCAGCGCATTGCGCATCACGTGCTTCCACAACACGCGGCGCTCTGTCAGGCCCTTGGCGCGCGCCGTCAGCACGTACTGTTTGCGGATTTCCTCCAGAAATGCATTTTTTGTGAGCATGGTCGTCACCGCGAACGCGCCCAGCACGCTGGCCGCCACCGGCAGCGCGATATGCCAGAGGTAGTCGGCGATGCGGGCGCCCCAGCCCAGACTCGCCCAGTTGTCCGACGTCAGACCCCGCAGCGGAAACCACTGGAGCTGGCCGCCGAAAACGACGAGCAGCGCCACCCCCAGCACAAAGCCGGGAATGGCGTACCCCACCAGGACGAGAAGACTGGTGACGGTGTCGAAACGACTGCCCGCGCGCACCGCCTTGGCGATGCCCAAAGGCACCGACACCAGGTAGCTCAGCAAAAATGTCCACAGCCCCAGGCTGATCGACACCGGCAGCTTCTCCCGCACCAGGGTCCACACGTCCTTGGGGTAAAAAAAACTCTTGCCCAGATCGAACCGCGCAAACTGCCCCAGCATGCGGACGAAGCGCTCCGGCGCCGGGCGGTCAAAGCCGTACAGGGCCCGGATTTCCGCAATGCGTGCCGCATCCACGCCCTGCCGCCCGCGGTAACCCGCGCCCGCGACGGTGGCGCCCTCGCCGCCGCCGTCGCGCCCTTGCAACTGCGCCACCATCTGCTCCACCGGCCCGCCCGGCACGAACTGAATCACCACGAAAGTCAGCAGCAGCACCCCCAGCAGGGTGGGAACCATCAGCAGCAGACGCTTGAGCACATAGGCTGGCATCAGCGCGCCCCCCGCCGATTGGCGTCCGATGCCCACCAGACCGTGGTCACCCAGCTTTCGGGCTGGTAGTAGCGCGGGGCGGCGGCCGGCTGCTCGAAACGCCCGGCACGCCAGGCCACACGAAACACGCCGCTGTACCAGTGCGGCACCACGTAGTGGCCGAACCGCAGCACGCGATCGAGCGCCCGCAGGCTGGCGATGAGTTCCGGCCGGGTTCGGGCGGCGACGACGCGCTCGAGCAGCGCGTCCACCGCCGGGCTGCGCACGCCGATCACATTGGACGATCCCTCGCTGTCCGCGGCCTTCGAGCCGAAACGCTCCACCAACTCCGTGCCGGGCGCTTCGTTGCCGAGCATGCGGCTGCCCGTCATGTCGAAGTCGAACACGTCGATGCGCTTTTGCAGAATCGCGAAGTCGACGACCTTGTAATTCACCGCGATCCCGAGTTTTTCCAGATTCTTCGCGAACGGCGTGACGACACGGCTCATCGATGCCGAGTTGTCGAGGATTTCAAGCGTGAAGGGCTCGCCCCGGGCATTGCGCAAGGCGCCGTCACGGTAGATCCAGCCCGCCTCGGCCAGCAACGCGCGGGCGCGGCGCAGATGGTCGCGCAGCGTGTGTCCGGAGGCGGCGTCCTGCGAGGTCACCGGGGGCTGGGGCACTTCCTGGGTGAAGACTTCGGGGGGCAGCTGGCCGCGAAGCGGCTCCAGCAGCGCCAGTTCGTCGGCGCCGGGCTTGCCCCGGGCCTCGAAATCGCTGGCCACGAAATAGCCGCGGACCCGGGTGTAGGCGTTGTAGAACAGCTGCCGGTTGAGCCATTCGAAATCCATGGCCAGGCCAATCGCCTCGCGCACACGCACGTCCTGGAACTTCGCGCGCCGCAGGTTGAACTGAAAACCCTGGAAATCCCCCGCATTGCCATGGCGCAGCTCCTTGCGGATCAGCCGGCCCGAGTCGAACGCCCGCCCGCTGTACGAGCGCGCCCATTCGCGGGCGATGAACGCCTGGATGTAGTCGAACTCTCCCGCCTTGAAAGCCTCGAGTTGGGCCGTGTTGTCCTTGTAGATCTTGTAGGTGATGCGATCGAAATTGAACAGGCCGCGCCGCACGTTCAGGTCGCGCGCCCAGTAGGCCGGGTTGCGTTCGTAGGTGATGTCCTTGCCGAAATTCACCCGGCCAATGCGGTACGGCCCGCTGCCGATCGGCATGTCGGTCACGATCTGGTCCAGCGGCTTGCCACCGCCCCACTTGCGGCTGAACACCGGCAGGCTGCCCGCGATCAATGGCAGCTCGGCATGGGCCTGCCGGAAGTCGAAAGCCACCGTGCGCTCGCCCAATACCCGCACGGCAGCGATGTCGGCGAAGATCACGCGGTACTGGGGAGCCGCCTGTGCCGAGGTCAACCGGTCGAAGGAGTGCTTCACATCCGCGGCCAGCACCGGATCCCCGTTGCCGAAGCGTGCCGCCGGGTGCAGGCGAAACACCACCGAGCGACGGTCCGGCGCCACGGCCACGTCCTCGGCCAGCAGGCCATAGGCCGTGGTGGGCTCGTCCATGTTGCCGGTCAGCAAGGTTTCAAACACCAGGCTGCCCAGGGCCGGCGGAGCACTGCCCTTGAGAGTGAACGGGTTGAATTTGTCGAAATTCGACAGCCGCGTGGGCGGCACCAGCGCGATCTCTCCCCCTTTGGGGGCATTCGGGTTGACGTAGTCGAAATGGGCAAAGCCCGCCGGATATCGGATGTCGCCGAACTGGGCATAGGCGTGAGCGCCCCAGGCGGGCGCGCCCACCAGCAGACACAGCCAGATCAGCCAAGCTCGCATGCGACAATTCTGCACAGATTTTTCTCGGAGACTCGCACATGAGCCAAAAAACCGGCTTTCTCGCAGGCAAGAAACTGCTGATCACCGGCCTGTTGTCCAACCGCTCCATCGCCTATGGCGTGGCCCGGGCCTGCCATGCTCAGGGTGCCGAGCTGGCGTTCAGCTATGTCGGGGAGCGCTTCAAGGACCGGATCACGGAGTTCGCCGCGGAATTCGGCTCGTCCCTGATCTTCGATTGCGATGTCGGCAGCGACGAACAGATCGACGCGATGTTCCGCGACCTGGGCCAGAGTTGGCCCAAGTTCGACGGCTTCGTGCACAGCATCGGCTTTGCCCCGCGCGAAGCCATCGCCGGAGACTTCCTCGACGGCCTGACGCGTGAGAATTTTCGCGTCGCGCACGACATCAGCGCTTACAGCTTCCCCGCCATGGCCAAGGCCGCCCTGCCCTGGCTGGACACGCGGGCATCGCTGCTGACCATGACCTATCTTGGCGCCATGCGTACCATCCCCCACTACAACACCATGGGCCTGGCCAAGGCGTCGCTGGAGGCTTCGGTGCGCTACCTGGCCGAGTCGCTGGGTCCGCGGGGCATGCGGGTCAACGGCATCAGCGCCGGCCCCATCAAGACGCTGGCGGCCAGCGGCATCAAGGATTTCGGCAAACTGCTGGGCATGGCGTCGTCGGCTGCGCCGCTGCGCCGGAACGTGACCATCGACGAAGTGGGCAACGTGGCGGCATTCCTGCTCAGCGACCTGGCCAGCGGCGTGACCGCGGAAATCACCTACGTGGACTGCGGGTTCAATCAGACCGCCGGGGTGTCCCGCGACAGTGCGGGAGTCTGATTTCTGATGTAAAACCCTGTTTTCCAGCGTCGAATGGACCTGGAATGCTACGTTTTTTGAATCAAATGAACCGCCGCTGGTTGCTCCATCTCGCCGCCCTGTCGGCATGGGGTGGCTCCGGCGCGCTGGGTCAAGCCGGCGCTGCGGCGGCGAACGCGCCGGCCCTGATGCTGGCCAAAACGTGGCGCCCGGGCATGCCTCTGAAGGCGTACTGGGTCAGCGAGAAATACGACGGTGTGCGCGGCTACTGGGACGGCCGAGTGCTGCGCACACGCGGCGGCACGGTCATCGCCACGCCCGCATGGTTCACCGACGGCTGGCCCACCACCGCGCTCGATGGTGAACTCTGGGCCGGCCGGGGCGGCTTCTCACGCGCCGTCTCGGCCATCAAACAGCCGCGACCCGACCACGACGCCTGGCGCCAGTTGCGCTACATGGTGTTCGACCTGCCCACCCACGAGAGCCCCTTTGGCCAGCGCCTGGCCGCCATCCCACCACTTCTCGCCACCACCGGCCAGCCCTGGCTCCAGGCGGTGACGCAAAATCGCGTCGCCAGCCCCGCCGAACTTCGGGCCTTGCTGGGAAGCATCGTGGACGCGGGGGGCGAGGGGCTGATGCTGCACCACGACGGGGCCCGCTACCGGGCGGGCCGCAGCGATGCACTCTTGAAACTCAAGCCCTGGGACGACGCGGAAGCCCAGGTGGTGGCCCATGTGCCAGGCCGGGGCCGGCACGCCGGGCGGCTTGGCGCGCTGCAGGTTCGCACGGAAAGCGGGCACATGTTTCGACTGGGCAGCGGCCTGAGCGACGCGCAACGCGAAACCCCACCCCCCATCGGCAGCTGGGTCACGTTTCGCCACCAGGGCACGACCGACCGCGGCCTCCCGCGCTTTGCGAGTTATCTGCGTCAGCGCGAGGATTTCTGACCCCGCCCGCCGGTATGGCGCCCCACCGGATTGGTAATTTTTTCATAGCACAAAACCACGATTTGACGCTGGATTCGTGCCATTTTCATCAAAATAATTCGCCGGGGTGCCTTGGTCAGCGCACGCAATCCGCGTAGTAGCGCCGCTGACCATCCGGACCGGTCTCCTCGACCAGCCCGTGAATGTCCGTCTCGAACCCGGGACAGCGGGTGTTGAATTCACGCGCGAACTTCAGGTAGTCGACGATTTTCCTGTTGAACACCTCGCCCGGGATCAGCAGCGGGATGCCCGGCGGATACGGCGTGAGCAGGCCCACCGTGATTCGCCCTTCCAGCTCGTCGATCGGCACGCGCTCGGTCTTGCGCCGCGCGATGCAGGCGTAGGCGTCCGCCGGCGTCATCGCGGGCTGGAGGTCGCTCAGGTACATCTCCGTGGTCAGCCGCGCGATGTCGTACTTGGCGTACAGCGCATGCACGTGCTGGCACAGGTCCCGCAGCCCCATCCGCTCGTACCGCGGGTATTCCTTGCAGAATTCGGGCAGGATGCGCCACATGGCCTGGTTCTTGGCGTAGTCGTCCTTGAACTGTTGCAGCGCCGTGAGCATGCTGTTCCAGCGGCCCTTGGTGATGCCGATGGTGAACATGATGAAAAAGCTGTAGAGCCCGGTTTTCTCGACCACCACGCCGTGCTCGGCGAGAAACTTGGTGACGATGCTGGCCGGGATACCCGTCTTGGCGAATTTGCCATTGAGATCCATCCCAGGCGTCACGATGGTCGACTTGATCGGGTCGAGCATGTTGAAGCCGTCGGCAATCTCGCCAAAGCCGTGCCATTTGCTGCCCTGCCTGCGACTGCGCGCGTCGCTGCGCAACACCCAGTCCTGGGCGCGCCCGATCCCCTCCTCCACCAGCGTCTGCGGCCCCCAGACCTTGAACCACCAGTCGTCGCCATACTCCTCGTCCACCTTGCGCATGGCTCGGCGAAAGTCCAGTGCCTCGGCGATGCTTTCCTCCACCAGTGCGGTCCCCCCCGGGGGCTCCATCATGGCGGCGGCCACGTCGCAGCTGGCGATGATGCTGTACTGCGGCGAGGTGGACGTGTGCATCAGGTAGGCTTCGTTGAACAACGCACGGTCGAGCTTGACCGTCTGCGAGTCCTGCACGAGCACATGGCTGGCCTGACTGATGCCCGCCAGCAACTTGTGGATCGACTGCGTGGCGTAGACCACCGCGCTCTTCGGCCGCGAGCGCTTCTTGCCCATGGCATGGTACGTGCCATAAAACGGGTGAAATGCCGCGTGCGGCAGCCAGGCTTCGTCGAAATGCAGGTTCTCCACGTAACCATCGAGCAGCTTCTTGATGGTCTCGGTGTTGTAGAGCACGCCGTCGTAGGTCGACTGGGTCACCGTCATCACCCGGGGCTTGACCGTGGCCGCATCCACGCCCTTGAGCAGCGGGTTGGCCCGGATCTTGGCCTGGATGGCCTCGGGCGTGAATTCGCTTTGCGGAATCGGCCCGATGATGCCGTAATGGTTGCGTGTGGGCTTCATGAACACCGGGATCGCGCCGGTCATGATGATCGCGTGCAGCACCGATTTGTGGCAGTTGCGGTCCACCACCACCACGTCGCCCGGCGCCACCGTGTGGTGCCACACCATCTTGTTGGACGTGCTGGTGCCGTTGGTCACGAAGAAGCAGTGGTCGGCATTGAAGATGCGCGCGGCATTGCGCTCGCTCTCGCCAATGGCCCCATCGTGATCGAGCAGCTGCCCCAGCTCCTCCACCGCGTTGCACACGTCGGCGCGCAGCATGTTTTCACCATAGAACTGGTGGTACATCTGGCCCACGGGACTCTTGAGAAAGGCCACGCCCCCCGAGTGCCCGGGGCAATGCCACGAATAGGAGCCGTCCTCCGCGTAGTCGAGCAGCGCCTTGAAGAACGGGGGCTGCAGCCCTTCAAGGTAGCTCTTGGCCTCGCGGATGATGTGGCGCGCCACGAACTCGGGCGTGTCCTCGAACATGTGGATGAAGCCATGCAGCTCGCGCAGAATGTCATTGGGCAGGTGGCGGCTGGTCTTGGTTTCGCCATAGATGTAGATCGGCACGTCCGCGTTCTTGCGCCGCACCTCGTCGATGAAAACCCGCAGGCTCAGCACCACCGGGTCGAGCTCCGGACCGGAGGTGAACTCCTCGTCATCGATCGAAAGAATGAAGGCGCTCGCGCGGCTTTGCTGCTGGGCAAACTGGCTCAGGTCGCCATAGCTGGTCACACCCAGCACCTCGAAGCCCTCGTTCTCGATGGCCTGGGCCAGCGCACGAATGCTCAGGCCCGAGGTATTCTCGGAGCGATAGTCCTCGTCGATGATGACGATGGGGAAGCGAAATTTCATGGTGGGCTCCGAACCCGCGAAGGGCCGACAGGCGGGTGACAAACCGGCAAAAAAGCCGAACAGGCGCGAAGTGTAAGGAATTCATGCCGCCACCACCTTGCGGCGTCATGGTTTCGGTTCAAAATGTTGCGCATCCAGGACAAAGGGACTTCACATGGCTCAATCGACACTCTGGTGGCTGCTGGCGGGAAGCGCCGTGGTGGTGGAACTGTTCACCGGCACGTTCTACCTGCTGATGCTGGCCATCGGCCTTGGGGCCGGCGCGCTGGCCGCGCACGCCGGCCTGGGAACCAGCGCCCAGTTGGTCACGGCGGCGGTGATCGGCAGCGCGGCCGTCATCGGCTGGAACCGGCACACGCGGCGCCGGCCCGGCGACCCGTCCCCCCGCAGCCTGCGCAGCGTCAACCTCGACATCGGGGAAATCGTCCAGATCGACGCCTGGCAGGCCGATGGCACGGCCACCGTGCGCTACCGAGG
>JAEWVY010000319.1 GCA_023396625.1 Pseudomonadota bacterium
CACCTTCAAGCCGCGCAGCCAATGGCGGCCGGGGATGACACCCGAGAAGCTGCGCGAGGAACTTGACCGCGCAGTCAAGGTGCCGGGGCTGACGAACCTGTTCGTGCCGCCCATCCGCAACCGCATCGACATGCTGGCCACCGGCATCAAAAGCCCGGTGGGGGTCAAAGTGGCCGGAACCGACCTGGCCACCATCGACCGCCTGACCGGCGAGATCGAAAAAGCGCTGAAGGACGTGCCCGGCGTCAGCAGCGCCTTGGCTGAACGCCTGACGGGGGGGCGTTATGTGGACGTGAACATCAACCGCGATGCGGCCTCCCGCTTTGGGATGAACATCGCGGATGTGCAGTCCGTCATCACCTCCGCCGTGGGGGGCGACAACATCGGCGAGACGGTGGAGGGGCTGCAACGCTTCCCCATCAACATGCGCTATCCCCGTGAAATCCGTGACTCGCTGGAGAAGCTGCGCGTCCTGCCCATCGTCTCGGAGAGCGGCCAACGGCTGGTGCTGTCCGATGTGGCCGACATCCGCATCACCGACGGCCCACCCATGCTGCGAAGCGAGAACGCCCGACTCTCAGGCTGGGTGTATGTGGACATTCGCGGGCGTGACTTGCGTTCGGCGGTGCAGGACATGCAAAAGGCGGTGGCCGAGAAGGTGGCTCTGCCTGCCGGGTATTCGGTGTCTTGGTCGGGGCAGTTCGAGTTTCTGGAACGTGCCACGGCCAAGCTCAAGGTGGTGGTGCCGTTCACGCTGCTCATCATCTTTGTGCTGCTGTACCTGACCTTCAAGCGGTTTGATGAAGCCCTGCTCATCATGGCAACGCTGCCCTTCGCCCTGGTGGGGGGCATCTGGCTACTGTATCTGCTGGGCTACAACCTGTCGGTGGCTGGGGCCGTGGGCTTCATTGCGCTGGCCGGGGTGTCGGCAGAGTTCGGGGTCATCATGCTGCTGTACCTCAAACATGCGTGGGATGAGCGCCTCGCGCAGGGTAAAGCCAGCACAGAAGACCTGCTGGACGCGATCCGCGAAGGGGCGGTGCTGCGCGTGCGTCCCAAGGCCATGACGGTGGCAGTCATCTTGGCGGGCTTGTTTCCGATCATGTGGGGCAGTGGAACTGGCTCTGAGGTGATGCAGCGCATTGCTGCGCCCATGGTCGGTGGAATGATTACCGCGCCATTGCTGTCGATGTTTGTGGTGCCTGCGGTTTACTTCTTGATGCGTCGTCGCCAAAGGACACGGGGGTACCCTTAGATCGCAACTTCCTTTTTATCCCCCTCATGCGGCTGGAATTCTTCCGTGTGAGGGGCACGCATGTCTCCATACCACCGAGCGTTATTTCTCTCACACCATTTCAACCCAACGCGATGCTGAGGCACGGCTACTTGGCTGACACCGTTCGTTCAATGCTTTCCTTTGAGGCTGTGTGCCCCATGGACATGGCCCATGCTGGTCGTTGAGCCGTGATCTTGGAGCGATGCCGTGGACAATCCGGTCAGAATGCCGCATTGGCTGGCCTGCTGAGATTCACGACAGTTTTCCCGCAAAGTCTTGAGCTGTCGTTCCAGCGCCTTCAACTCTTTGATGCGGGCAGCTACATGGCCTATGTGCTCGTCGAGCAGGTCGTTCACTTGTGCGCAGTTCTCGTGAGGCGAATCCTTGAAGCGCAGCAGCACTCGGATTTCGTCCAACGTCATGTCCAACCCTCGGCAGTGCCGAATGAAGGACAGTCGGTCAACGTGTTCGCTGCCGTACACCCGGTAGTTACCTTCTGTGCGAGGCGTTTCTGGCAACAATCCTTCGCGTTCGTAATACCGGATCGTCTCAACCTGGGTGTGAGCGGCCTTGGCCAGTTCACCGATTTTCATATCTTCACCTTGAGCGGTGGCAGGAAGGTTGCACACAGTTTTATTGTAAGCACTTGACATTGTAGTGGCTACAGGGTTTTTAATCCATCCAACAAGGAGAAGATCATGAACCCTACTCACCAACGCCAACAAGTTGACACTGCCTGCGGTTGTGGGAGTGGCTGCGCGACATCGCCTGCTGTGGGCGGGCCGATGGCGTCTAATGCAACGGCTGTTGAGCCGCAGCGATTCCGGATCGCGAACATGGACTGCGCATCGGAAGAGTCAGAAATTCGCCGAGCGCTGGACGGCGTGGCAGGCATTCGTGGTTTGCAGTTCAACTTGGGCGACCGCGAGTTGGCCATTGCTGCCGAGGAACATGCTCTGCGGGTGGCACTGGATGCAATTCGCAAAGCGGGCTTCAAACCGGAACCTATCAGGACAAAGGATAAATCTGAGGGTGCTGCTGCGACCCAGCCAATCGGTTTCTGGGCCTCATGGGGCAAATTGATTGCTGCATTGGGGCTGGCCGTGGCGGCTGAAGGCTTGGCATTCGCTTTTCCAGACGGTTGGCCAACAAGAGCTCTTGGAATGGCGCTGGCCGGAGTGGCCATCGCCCTGGCGGGTTTCTCCGTCTACGGAAAAGGGCTTTCCGCACTGCGGCAAGGCCGCTTGAACATCAACGCATTGATGACGGTGGCCGTTACGGGCGCCTTCTTGATAGGCCAGTGGCCCGAAGCTGCCATGGTGATGGCCTTGTATGCGATAGCAGAGGCCATCGAGGCTCGAGCGGTGGATCGGGCGCGCAGCGCCATCAAGAGCTTGCTGGCTCTTGCACCGGAGCAAGCCGAGGTGCGTCAAAGTGACGGCAGTTGGACACGCGTTGGCGTCAAAGCGGTCGTTGTCGATGCGATAGTGCGCATCCGTCCAGGAGAGCGCGTTCCGCTCGATGGCGTCGTGACGCTGGGCCAGAGCGCCATCGACCAGTCCCCTGTGACTGGGGAAAGCCTGCCTATAGACAAGGCTCCTGGCGACGAAGTCTACGCAGGCACCATTAACCAATCTGCAGCCTTGGAATTCCGTGTCACCGCGCCCGCTTCGGACAGTACCTTGGCGCGCATCATCCACGCAGTCGAGCAAGCACAGTCGTCGCGTGCGCCAACACAGCGCTTTGTAGATCGGTTTGCCGCGATCTACACCCCTGCAGTTTTCATCCTGGCTGTCGCCGTCGCGTTGCTAGCGCCGTCGATCACGGACTTGACCTGGATGCAGGCTGTCTACAAGGCCTTGGTGTTGTTGGTCATCGCTTGCCCTTGTGCCTTGGTTATTTCCACACCTGTCACGGTCGTCAGCGGTTTGGCAGCCGGGGCAAGGCGGGGGATTTTGATCAAAGGCGGCGTTTACTTGGAGGATGCGCGAAAGATCAAAGCTGTGGCCCTGGACAAGACCGGCACGATCACGGAAGGTAAGCCAAAACTGGTGGCCTTCGAGCCCGTGGACACAGGTCTTGATCAACGGGTGCTGGAGGGGCTTGCAAAGAGTCTCGCGGGCCGGTCGGATCACCCGGTTTCCAAAGCCATCGCAGAGGGGCTGTCAACCGCCGATCTAGAGGTGGGAGAGTTTCAAGCCGTTGCAGGGCGTGGAGTGCAAGGCGTCATCGGCAATCATTCCTACGCGCTGGCCAACCACCGCTGGATCGAGGAGCGTGGGCAATGTTCGGCTGAACTCGAAGCCCGCCTCGCGGTTCATGAAGAGGCAGGTCGCACGGTCACACTCCTCGCTAACAGCGAACGTGTGATGGCGATCTGCGCTGTGGCGGACACCATCAAGCCATCCTCCGCCCAAGCGGTGGCCGACCTGAAGTCGCTCGGCGTGACACCGGTCATGCTGACAGGAGATAACATCGCGACCGCGCACACCGTCGGCTCTCAGGCGGGCATAGCCGAGGTGCGGGGCAACCTGCTACCCGAAGACAAGTTGCAGGCCATCTGCGAACTTCAACAGCGCTTGGGCATCACGGCGATGACAGGCGATGGCATCAATGATGCGCCAGCACTTGCCAAGGCCGACATCGGCTTCGCCATGGGTG
This sequence comes from Pseudomonadota bacterium, assembly GCA_023396625.1. Classification (GTDB taxonomy): domain Bacteria; phylum Pseudomonadota; class Gammaproteobacteria; order Burkholderiales; family Burkholderiaceae_C; genus JAEWVY01. Next base: position 3,938 of record JAEWVY010000319.1, read on the forward strand.
CTGCTGGAACCCATACGGCGATGGAGGCCGCCGATGTTGTGGTCATGAACGACGACCTGCGGCGTCTGCCAGAAACGATACGGCTCTCGAAGCGCACCCACGCCGTGCTTTGGCAGAACATCAGTCTTGCGCTAGGCATCAAGCTGGTCTTCTTACTTCTGGCCATCTTCGACAATGCCTCGATGTGGATGGCAGTGTTTGCGGATATGGGGGCAAGCTTGCTGGTGGTCTTCAATGGGCTAAGGTTGCTTGGAAGGCAACAGAGCAAGTAGAAAAGATGCACAGGGAAGTCTATAGCTGCTACACTGTTGATATGCGTAAATGGTTGGCAATCCTTTTGTTGGTGTTTATGCCGCTACAGCTTGGCTGGGCGGCTGCAGCCAGCTATTGCCAACACGAAACCGGTGCCGCAGCCAAGCACTTTGGTCACCATGACCATCAGCACAAGACTGCGGATGGCAAAGACGCATCTTCCGATCCAGCCAAGACCATCGGTGGCGATCCCGATTGCGCGTCCTGTCACGCGGGATGTTTGTCGGCCTTGCCTGGGGCAGTCACGATTGCATCGCTGGCCGACTCGTCTCTGGATACAGCAGATTACGGGGCTCGTCTCACGTCGCCCCCTTTTGAACGCCTCGAACGCCCTCAGTGGCGTGTCCTCGCCTGATCGGCGGGGAGCGCGTTCCTTTCCCTTCGTCATCACCAATGCACGGACACGCCTAGCGCGTGACCGTATCAAGCCGACCTCGCTCGGTTGACGTGACGACGAGCAGGCGATCATTTGGATCGCTCTCCGCCGATTCCCTCGTGTATTTGAATATCACTGGAGAATCGGATGTTGAAGAGTCATCACAATCACAAACGACGGAAGCCAGTCTCCGTCCTCCGCACATCAAGAGTTGCGGCTGCGACGAGCTTGCTCGTAGCGCTCACTGCAGGGGCAGCTTTCGCTCAGGCGTTGCCAGCAGCACAAGACAATCGTTCAGCCGTCAGAAGCGGCTTGCAGAGCGAAGCGGCAACGATCCTGACGCTGCAAAAGGCCATCGATTTAGCCCTGGACAGCAATCTAGACTTGGCTGTCGCAAGGCGGGAAATCGAGGCAACGCAAGGTCAGGTGATCCAGGGGCAAGCTCGCCCCAATCCCGAACTGGCGTACTCGCTGGAAGACCAGCGGGCAGCGACCCGCACACAAAGTGTGCAGATCAATCTGCCCGTCGAAATGGGTGGCAAGCGCGCCGCCCGTATCACGGCGGCAGAGCGAGGACGCGACATTGCGGTCGAAGAACTGAACTTGCGCCGCGTCGAAATTCACGCCACTGTCATCGCTGCCTTCTTTGAGACATTGGCGGCACAGGAGCGCACAGCCTTGGCTCACGCCAGTGTCGATCTGGCAAAACGGGCCACTGACGCCGTTGCCAAACGTGTGGCAGCGGGCAAGGTTTCTCCGGTCGAAGAAACCAAGGCACGGGTGGCCGAAGCAGGTGTGCGAGTCGAATTGGCACAGGCCCAGAGCGAGCAACGCAGTGCTCGGGCAGCCGAAGATGACGGCCACGGTCACGGCAGCCGGGATTCGAGGAAGGGGCGATTGATGTGCTTGGGCCGCCGGGGGAAGTGCTGATCCCACAGCGTCCACAGTTCGGCCATCGGCAATGCGGGCAACGCCGCGATTTGCGCCGACACGGTGCCGACGCCCGTGTTGGGGTTTCTGGTCATCGAGGAATCTCCAGTGGTTGAGACATCCGCATTCAGGCGCTGTGGCGGGCACAAGCCAAGGTCAAACCGTGCTCTGTGGCTGTGCAGCCAAGGGCGGTGGCGCGTACCCGGCGGCGGACTCCGTATCGGTGCGGTAGCTGATGGCCTCGCCCGTGACCGGGTGGCACAGCGTGCCGAAAGTCACCTCACTGCCGATGCGCTGCGCGACAACGCAGGTGTCGTCGAGATGCGCCGGAAACACCCAGCCCCGCACGCCATCGGGCAGACGGGCAAATTCTTCGATGCTTTGCAGTAGGTAGGGTTTGCCGAGGGTGGCGAAACAGAGACGCTCTGACGATCTGGGCGTAGCGGGTTTGGGCGTGTTTTGGCGTGCGAGCGCTCCCTACAGCGCCCGTCAGCGCACTCGTACCTGCTGCGGATAGACGGTTTTGCGGTGATGCTTGAGGCCATCTGTTGCGGATGTGCATCCGAAGCGATGAGCAACGCAGATCAATGCGTGGGCGGTTTGTCCTCGGTTTCGACGATTCGGCCATTTCGGGTGTTTGCCGCCACGACAGGAACCACGAAGAATCTGTTGCAACGCTCGCGGCGCAGCCCCCACCGATGGAATGTGAGGGACGTCAAGGGCACAACGACCAGAAAGGAAATCCATGAACACCATCGAACATCCGGGCCTGCTCACCCCACGCCAGTTGGCGGCCCGCTGGGGCATGAGCGAAAAAACCCTCGAACGCTGGCGCACACTTGGCACGGGCCCGATGTACCTGAAGCTCGGCAGCCGCGTGATGTACCCGCTTTCCTCCATTGCGGAACACGAGCAGGGCCGGATGCGCCGCTGCACGGCAGGCCAAGAACTGTCCCAGTTCCAACACTGCTGATGTCCTCGATGCAGACGGCCTCGGCGATCAGCACGACAGCGGTCGCGTATCCGTGGTTCGACTTCAACGATGCGGTCGACGTCGAGCCGCGCTTGGACAAGGAGGACATCCGTGCCCGGCTGATCGAGCAACTGGAATCGGCGCTGGCCTACCTGCTGCCGCGCGGAAAGCGACGTGGCGCGCAATTTGTCGTCGGCAATGTGCAGGGTGATGCGGGCGACAGCCTTGTCGTCGATCTCGATGGCGCAAAGCGCGGCCTGTGGCTGGACTTCGCCACCGGCGAATCCGGTGATGCGCTCGCGCTGTGGGCCACCGTGTGCGGCTTCATCCTTCCCCAGCAGTTTGATGCGCTGCTGGAGGACATCGGTCACTGGTTGGTGGTGCCGCGTGTCGCCGTGCCGATCACGGTGCCATCGAGCACGCCGCACGATGAGCTCGGCCCCGCCACCGCCAAGTGGAACTACCACGATGCCAACGGCGCGCTGCTGGCCTGCGTGTACCGTTATGACTCACCTGGCGGCAAGCAGTACCGCCCGTGGGATGTGAAAACACGCTCGATGCGGATGCCGGAGCCGCGTCCGCTCTACAACCTGCCTGCCATCGCCGCCAGCAACGATCTCGTACTGGTCGAGGGCGAAAAATGCGCCGATGCCTTGATGCACCTCGGCATCACGGCCACCACCGCGATGGGCGGCGCGGCCACCGCCATCGAGAAAACCGACTGGATGCCACTGGCCGACAAGACGGTCGTCATCTGGCCTGACCACGACGAGGCTGGATCGCGCTACGCCGATGCCGTGATTGCGAGGCTGCGGCAGATCGGTGCGAAGGTGCGGCGCGTGGCCGTGCCGCAGGACAAGCCCAAGAAGTGGGATGCGGCCGACGCGGTGTCGGAAGGCCTCGATGTGTCAGCGCTGCTGCGCTCGTCCGCGCCGGTCGCCGATGACCTCCAGCCTCTGGAGACCATCCAGATCTCACGGTGGCGCGCGCTGGATCGCTTCACCGGCCATCCGCAAGCCCGGCGCTGGCTGGTCGAAGGCGTGTTTCCGCAGGCTCAGGCCGCGCTGGTGGCCGCAGCGGGCGGTGTGGGCAAATCCTTCCTGCTGCTGGCCTTGGCGCGCGAGGTCGCGGCCTTCGATGGCACCAAAGACCATGCCCCGATGGTGTTCGGCAGTGCATTGGCAGGCCACGGCATCGCGATTTACATCACCGCCGAGGACGACGCCATCGAGGTGCACAACCGCCTGAACGCCTTGGGTCCGATTCCTGACCGGCTCTACGTGCTGCCGCTGCCCGATGCCGGTGGCGCGCAGCCGCTGTTTGCACCTGATCCGGCCACGCGCGGCCCGGGCACCACGGCAGCATGGCTCGAACTGGAACGGCAACTCCGGGCAATGGCCGATCTGCGACTGGTGGTGCTCGATCCCCTGCAGCCGCTGTGCGCGCTCGATCTGAACGTGCCGGAGAACGCGCAGTTCG
>JAEWVY010000365.1 GCA_023396625.1 Pseudomonadota bacterium
TGGCTGCTTGCGGTTTCCGCGAGCGACCGTCCCGGACTGCTCTACGGCATAGCCCTGGTGCTGGCGCGCCACCGCTTGAATCTGCAACTGGCCAAGGTCACCACGCTCGGGGAGCGCGTGGAGGATACCTTCCTGGTCGAAGGCCCGGAACTGCAACACGGCAAGGCCCGCATTGCCATCGAAACCGAGATGCTCGAGGCGCTGACGCCGTAAGGCTCAGTCGTCCACGGTCGCGTCCAGCCCGGGAAACAGCACGCTGGTGAAGCCGAAACGGGTGAAATCGCGCACCCGCATCGGGTACAGCACGCCCTGGAGGTGATCGCATTCATGCTGGACAACCCGTGCATGAAAACCCTGGGCGACGCGCTCGACCGGATCGCCGAACGGGTCCAGACCGGCGTAGCGGATGCTCTTCCAGCGGGGCACGCAGCCACGCAGCCCGGGGACGGACAGGCAACCCTCCCAGTCCTCCTCCTCTTCCTCGCCGAGGGCTTCGATCACCGGATTGCACAGCACTGTGCGAGGCACCGGCGGCGCATCCGGGTAGCGCGGATTGGGTGCGTCGGTGCCGAAAATCACCAACTGCAGGTCGATGCCGATCTGCGGCGCGGCCAGGCCCGCACCGTGGGCCGCGGCCATGGTGTCGAGCATGTCGCGCACCAGAGTGTGCAGCGCGTCGGAGTCAAAATCGGTCACGGGCTGGGCCACGCGCAGCAGGCGCGGGTCGCCCATTTTCAGGATGTCGCGAATCGCCATCAGTCAATGTCCCCTTTCAGCACCATGCGCAGCCCGTCCTCGTCCAGCACCGGCACCCCCAGCTCGCGGGCCTTGTCGAGTTTGCTGCCGGCGTCGGCTCCGGCGATCACATAGCTCGTCTTGCGGCTGACCGAGCCGGCCACTTTGGCGCCGGCCGCCTCGAGAAGATCCTTCGCCTGGTCTCGGCTCAATGTGGGCAAGGCGCCGGTAAGCACCACGGTCTTACCCGCCAGCGGCCGGGGCACACGCTCGGTGGGCTGACTTTCATCCCAGCGCACGCCGCAGGCGCGAAGTTGTTCGACCACTTCGCGGTTGTGCGGCTGATCGAAAAAAGTACGGATGCTGCGTGCGACCACGGGACCGATGTCGCTGACCTCGGCCAGCTCCGCCTCGCCCGCGCCCATGATCGCGTCCAGCGAACCGAAATGTCGCGCCAGCTCCTTCGCCGTGGCCTCGCCCACATGGCGGATGCCCAGGCCGAACAGGAATCGCGCGAGCGTCGTGTGCTTGGATTTCTCCACCGCGTCGAGCACGTTGCCCGCCGATTTTTCCGCCATGCGCTCCAGCGCCATCAACCCGCTCAGGCCCAGCCGGTACAGGTCAGCCACGGTCCGAACCGTGCCGGCCTCCACGAGCTGATCGACCAGCTTGTCACCGAGCCCCTCGATGTCGAGCGCCCGCCGTTGGGCGTAGTGCAGCACCGCTTGTTTGCGCTGCGCGGGGCAAAACAAGCCCCCGCTGCAGCGATGATCCACCTCCTCCGCTTCACGCACCACGGTGCTGCCGCACACCGGGCAGCACCCCGGCATGACGAACACGGGTGGCGCCCCCGTGCGCCGCTCCGGCAGCACCGCCACCACCTCGGGAATCACGTCACCGGCCCGCCGGACGACGACCGTGTCGCCCACGCGCACATCCTTGCGACGCGCCTCGTCCTCGTTATGCAACGTGGCATTGGTTACCGTGACACCGCCCACGAACACCGGCGCCAGCTTCGCCACCGGCGTCAGTTTGCCGGTGCGGCCCACCTGCACATCGATGGCAAGCACCGTGGTCAGTTCCTCCTGGGCGGGATACTTGTGGGCGACGGCCCAGCGCGGCTCGCGGGTGACAAAGCCGAGCTGGCGCTGCAAGGCCAAGCTGTCCACTTTGTAGACGACACCGTCGATGTCGAACGGCAACCCGTCGCGCACGGACGCCATGTGACCATGATATGCTATTAACTCTATAGCACCAGAGCACCGTTTCACGCTGGAACTCACCGGAAAACCCCAAGATTTCAGCTGCTGCAGCCAGTCGTAGTGGGTGGCCAGCTCCAAGCCCCCCTCCGCGGACGGCGTGACACGCCCCACGCCGTAGGCGAAAAAGCTCAGGGGGCGCCGCGCCGCGATGGCCGGATCGAGCTGGCGCACGGCGCCCGCCGCCGCATTGCGCGGATTGACGAAGGTTTTCTCGCCGGCCTCGCGCTGACGGGCATTGAGCGCGTCGAAATCATCGCGGCGCATGTAGACCTCGCCGCGGACCTCCAGCATGGGCGGCACGTCGTCCGGCAGGCGCAGCGGCACCTGGCCAATGGTGCGGACGTTCTGCGTCACGTCTTCACCCACTTCGCCGTCACCACGCGTTGCCGCCAGAACCAAAACACCGCGCTCATACCGCAGGCTCATCGCCAGGCCATCGAACTTGGGTTCAGCCACGTAAACCACGGGGGCCTCGTCGTCGCGCAGGCCCAGCTCCCGCCGCACCCGCGCGTCGAAGGCCTGCGCGCCGGCCGCGGTGGTGTCCGT
>JAEWVY010000370.1 GCA_023396625.1 Pseudomonadota bacterium
CCGCAGCCGGCCGGACTGCGGCATGGGATCAGCTCAACGCACGACGGACCCACTGGAAGGCCTTGACGCCGATATAGATCAGCAGCACGGCACCGCCGATGGCAGCAATCGGCGCGGCCTGGGCGGCAATGTCGGTCGTGACCGCAGTCACATCCACGGCAGCAGCGTTGGCCTCGGCCACGGTCAACAGAACACCAGCACCGGCCAGAGCACGGCCAAAAACTTTACGAACTTGCATTTGATTACTCCTGTGAAGTTAAAGAATCGCCGTCTGTGTGTCTGAGCGTTCGAACGAGCATCCTGAATGCCCACCCGAGTGCCCAGATCGCGAGGACGGCACCCGCGATAAGTGCCCCGTCAGCTGTGTCCAGCTGGAGGGGTGGAAGGCTCAAGTCATGCGTCACCACCACCGTGCAGGTGCCAGGGCATGAGATGACAGTAGGTTCAGCCACGGGAGACCGAGAACTGCGCAGCGCGGGCGCGGGCTTCGCGGATGCGGCGACGGCGGACCTCGAGGTCCATCACCCAGTCGGCAAGACTGCGAGCGATGGACGCGAAAAAGCCCCAGGCAGCCGCACCGAGCAAGCCAGCACAGAAGCCGACCTGGGCGACGGCGACCGCGAACTGACGCAGTTGTTCCGGTGGCATCGACGGATCGAGGATGAGCATCACTCGACCACGTCAAGGGTGATATCCACCGGGACGATGGTTTGCGTCTCGCCCGTCTCGCGGTCGGTGATCCGATACGGCTTCCGGCTGAAGCCACCCACGACACAAACCAGAGACACCAGATCGCCCACCGAACCCACCGGCTGCGCGCTTCGAACCTCCAGGGTCTGAGGCCGGCTATAGGGGTCAGCAGCAGGCGTCACCACCCGCGTGTAAACGGTCTTCTCGTACCGGCGACGCGCATCGACACGCCCCTTGACAAGCACCTGCATGGGCTTCACGGAAGCCAACGACGACTGAGGAACAGCACTCATAACAACTCCTTAAAACGGGCCTGAACCGCGCCCGCGCCGGCCCCGGAACTACCGGGAATTCACACAGACGAATAGCTCATTGACGGCGAGAATCCAGACACCGACGCCTTCTCCAGCCGTCGCGGGACACCGGGCCTCGAAATCAGCTCGACCAACTCGTCAGACGACACCACCCCTCGCAAGACGTGCAGGACCTTGCCGTACTGCGCACGGGCGTAATGCACCAGCCTGTCCATGGACAAGTCGCCCTCTTTCTGATGCGTGCTGATGCGCTGAGGTGCCCCTTCCACCATCTGAGCGAGGCACTTGTAAGCGCCTGCGAAATACTCATCGCAGCGGGTAAGCACATCGAGGGGAATGTCCCGGTCGCGGCGGCGAAGCTCGACCTCGAAGCGGGTCCACTTGTCACCCGAACCCGGAGCCAGTTGCAGCCCTTTTTCATAGGCCCGGAGCATCTTTCCGTTCTCGCGGCGACCGATCTCAAGCGTTCGTCCATAGAACGGCGTCGGACTCAGCCAGTCCCCCGGCGTGCTGTGCCGCGGCGGGCGGCCCTCGCCTGCCGTGAACTGGCCAGCCTCGAGCCAGCCTTTGGCGTCATCGACCGAGAATTCACCATTCAGGCAATCGACCGCCAGGTCAACGCGAGTGATCACGGGCTCAGAGAGAGAATGAATCCACTCGTGGACTCGACGCATCGAACCGATGCGAGAACAGGCGGACCCGGACAGATCGAGGCGGGCGCGGCCACGCATACGGTCGCCGCCCCAGTCGAGGAGGGCCAACTGGTGTTTCGCTCCGTCATCAAGGCGGCAGAAGATGCGGGCACCGTTCGCGAAGCCGAAATGGCCGTGGCCGGCCTCAGCCTCGGCTGCGATCCCATGGATGCGGAGCAAATCCAGCACCATGGCCGGGACGTGTTCCTCGGGGTCGGGGTGCCAAGTGACGGTCAACCAGTCAACTTTGGCGGCCTGGGGAGTTTCCCCCAGTGTTACAGCACTGGGCGAAGCGCTTCGCGCCGACGACACGCGGGTCATTGCTCGACCTCCGGACGGCGAATGGAGACATGCCATGGATCAGCCCACGCTACGATGTAGCCTCGCTCCCTCCAAAACTTCACGTAGTCATCAACACTCGACGGGGATGTGAAGGTGCGCTCCGATGATCGGAAGGACTTAGGGAGGGCACCCTTAGGGAGGGTGACGTGATAGAGGTGATGCGGATCAACAGGGGGAGATATGAACTGGCAAGCTTTTGAGCTCGAAATGACGCGACTGACCATATTCATCTTCGCAGTCGAGGCCATCGCCTTCATCGTGGTGTGCTGGGTCATGTACATAGTGATCAAGTCGGCAATCAGAGACGGGATCAACGAGTCACGGCTGGGGGACAGATGGACAGCCGAAGTACAGAAGGCGCGATGGCAAGCAGACAGAGAGGGGCCGCCAACAGTGCCGGACATGCCCGACATGCGGGCAGAGAGGTAGCGGTTGAGGTAAAAGGCATATTCACGAGAGCGCTGCAACCACAATGGTTGCGGAACGCACGTTAAACTGCAACCGAATTGAGTGCAAGAGTGCAATCAACGTGATTGCAAAAATACAACAGTTCGAGGACCCTCTATGCAAAACACAATGAATCTGCTAGACGAAGCACTATTGGTGAAGCCAGCGCAGGAGTGGCACAAGACACTGCGACTGAATCGCAACGCCTTTCACAACGCAAGGATTCGGGGGCACTTGAGCCCAGCCATTGCCGGAGCATTGGCGGACGAACTCGGAAAAGACCCAAAGGATTGGATCGTGATCGCGGCTTTGGAATCTGAACGAGACAGCGAATGCAAGGTCCGCATGCTCAAGAAAGCGAAGCAAATTACATCGCTTTAATGATGTAATTTGCGCATGCATTCCATCTTCCACCATGTGGCGCTGATCGGCAAATACCATGCCAATGTGTCGCGTGGGCAGTCGGACGCCCTGCATCGGCTGCTCGAGGATATCGCCCAGTTTCTGCATGCGCGGGACTGCGAGCTGGCCATCGAAACGGAAACGGCATCCAATGCCGGTCTCACCGGCTACCCGGTCCTGGACGTGCCCGCCATCGGCAAGCACTGCGACCTCGGTCTGGTCATTGGCGGCGATGGCACGATGCTGGGCATCGGACGGCAACTCGCGCGGTTCGGGGTCCCGCTGATTGGCATCAATCATGGCCGGCTCGGCTTCATCACCGACATTGCCCTCGCGAACTACCGCGCCACGCTCGCGCCGATGCTCAAGGGCGACTATGACGAGGATCGCCGCGCCCTGATGCACGCCCGCGTCGTTCGCGACGGTCATTGTGTCTTCGATGCCCTGGCGATGAACGACGTCGTGGTCCATCGCGGCGCCATCTCCGGCATGGTTGAACTGCGGGTGGAAGTGGGCGGCCATTTCGTCGCCAATCAACGCGCCGACGGTCTGATCATCGCCACGCCGACGGGGGCCACCGCCTACGCCCTTTCGGCCGGCGGACCGCTGCTCCACCCGTCCATTCCGGGCTGGGTCCTGGTGCCGATCGCGCCGCACACGCTGTCCAACCGGCCCATCGTCCTGCCCGACGTCGCGGAAGTGGCCATCGAGATCGTGGCTGGGCGCGATGCCAGCGTCAATTTCGATATGCAGACATTGACGTCGCTGCTGCACGGCGACCGGATCATCGTCCGGCGCTCGGAACACAACGTACGCTTCCTCCATCCTCGGGGGTGGAGCTATTTCGACACACTTCGCGAAAAACTTCACTGGAACGAAGGAGGTTCCTGACCGTGGCGCTCAGAAGCATCAGCCTGAGGGACTTCGTGATCGTGCGCGAACTGACGCTGGATGTCCCGACAGGTTTCACCGCCCTGACCGGCGAAACCGGAGCCGGAAAATCCATTCTTATTGATGCCTTGCAAATGGCGCTGGGCGCCCGGGCCGACACGGGGATGATCCGTGAAGGCGCCTCGCGAACCGAGGTCAGCGTGGAGTTCGATTGCCCAGAGAACGGTCTTGACTGGCTGGGAGAGGCCGGTTTCGAAGCGGACTCCACGCTTTTGCTTCGCCGCACGCTCGACACCCAGGGACGCAGTCGGGCCTGGATCAACGGCAGTCCAGCCACCGCCACACAGTTGCGGGAGATTGGCGACCTGCTGCTGGACATCCACGGCCAGCACGCATGGCAGAGTCTCACCCGCCCAGAAGCCGTGCGGGGATTGCTCGACGCCTACGCCGGCATCGACACCGGGACGCTTTCCCACCTCTGGCAGAACTGGCGGACAGCGGAACACGCCCTGCGCGAGGCACGCGCGGCGCAGGACACGCAGGCAAACGAACGGGAGCGCCTGGCCTGGCAGATCGGCGAAGTCGCCAAACTTGCTCCGGGCGTCGATGAATGGGATGAACTCAATGCCAGCCACACACGGCTGGCCCATGCACACGCACTCATCGAAGCGGTGGAAGCCGCCATTCAAACCCTGGAGGGAGAAAACGGGGGCGCGGTGGGCAACCTCTCGCGCGCCATCACCACACTGGCAGACCAGGTCCCGGTGGAGCCGGCACTCGGCGCTGTGGTCGACGTTCTTGAGTCGACCCTGGCCCAGGCGGAAGACGCCGTGCATTCGCTGCATGCCTGCCTGCGGCGCACCAGCCCGGACCCTGACCGCCTGCAGGTCCTCGACGATCGCCTGAATCTCTGGCTTTCCCTGGCGCGCCGCTACAAGTGCACGCCCGCAGAGCTGCCCGCCGTGCTGGCACGATGGCGGGACACGCTGTCCCGCCTGGACGCCGCCGCGGACCTGGAAGCCATGGAGGCGGCCGAACGGTGCGCACGCCAGGCATTCCTCGAGGAGGCCCTTCGCTTGTCGAAGCAACGCCATCAGGCGGCCTCGCGACTGGCCCGGGCCATCACGGCCGCGATGCAGGAACTTGGCATGGAAGGCGGGCGCTTCGAAGTTTCGCTTCAGAAACTGGAGCAACCCGCAAAAGCGGGACTGGAGGAAGTCACCTTTCTTGTCGCAGGGCATGCCGGAAGCACGCCACGACCGGTAGGCAAGGTCGCCTCCGGCGGCGAGTTGTCGCGCATTGCGCTGGCCATCGCCGTCACGACCAGTGAACTGGGCACGGCACAGACCTTGATCTTCGACGAGGTCGACGCCGGCATCGGCGGTG